>NZ_JBFUIB010000511.1:0-2538 GCF_056402095.1 Peribacillus sp. P4_C12 | reverse complement strand
GTGATTTAAAGAAAATGCCTATTCAGGGTATGCGGGTAATTATTCAGGGATTCGGGAATGTTGGCAGTTATTTGGCAATGTATTTGCATGAATTGGGAGCTAAGGTTGTCGGGATATCGGATGAGCTTGGCGGATTATATGACCCAAACGGCTTAGACATTCCTTTCCTTTTGGAAAACAGGGATTCGTATGGAGTCGTTACGAACTTATTTAAAGATTCATTATCCAATCAAGAATTATTGGAAAAAGAGTGTGATGTGCTAATTCCCGCAGCTATTAGCGGAGTGATAAATAAAGATAATGTCGAACGACTGCAATGTAAAATCCTAATTGAAGCAGCAAATGGACCGACAACAAAGGAAACAATCAAAATTCTCGATGAAAAAGGTATATTACTAGTCCCGGATATTTTGGCGAATTCAGGAGGAGTGATTGTTTCATATTTTGAATGGTGCCAAAACAATCAAGGTTATTACTGGACAGAAGAACTTGTAGATAAACGTTTAAAAGAAAAGATAACAGCCAGCTTTTTGAATGTCTATCATACTTCTCAAAAATTTTCCGTGAACATGAAAATTGCTGCTTATATAGAAGGGATTCGTAAAATAGCAGAAGCATCCCGGCTCCGAGGGTGGGTCAGGTTCTAAACTAATTAGGGATTTACAAGAAAGGAGGCAATCAGTTGAATTTTGATATTATTTCCGAAAATAAAGAAAACCAGGCTATTCATCATTATTGCTTATTGTCAAAAAATTATAGATATGATGTGACTATTGCCTACTCGGCTCAGTTTTTAGGTAAAGCAATGGTCACCTCCCTTCAAAGCGGGAGAATGATCCTACTGTGTGCCGATGATATTCATTTAGATCAGTACTGGGCTCCGAAGCTTGGCATTGAACAAGAAGATATTTCTGAATTTCAATACTTTCTCAAGTCAGTCTTACAATCCCAATTTCATTTTGAACAATATTGAAGGAAGGAGTGATATAGATGTACGTTGATGTGATTCTTAGTCCTTGTCATGGTAAAGTTGAAAAAGTTTTAATAACCAAAAATTCCGGATTCTACGAATGGGAACCACTGTTCCATATTAAGACGGCAGAAGGACGTGAGGAAATCATCCATATTGGTGTCAGCGGTGAGGTAGAATCATTGGAGGTACTGGAGGGGGAACAAGTGGAAGCTGGCATGGTCCTCGCCTATTTTAAAGAAGATTTATTCGTGACCGGTAGCGATTAATATATAGATAAAAGAAGATGAACTGAATCATCTTCTTTTTTTTATCTGTTTTCTGGATAAGGGCAGTGTGAAATTACATATGAAGCAATAATGGGGTTGGACATATGTTTGCAATTTCTTGAAGTACTTTCTTTCTGGAAGATATTCTATCTGGATGTGCGGACCAGTAAAACAACCAAACTCCGCCCAGTGGAGTCGTAATTTGATACGACGGACATATAGGATTAATTATTCTAGTGTTATTTTAAAGTTTGATATCTTTTCGTTATCCTTCTGTGATATCTGTCATCGATTCTTTATCTGTTTGTTCTTTGTATAGCAAATAACTATGCTATTATTGAAAAAATTAGCTAACTTACTAGCTTACAAGGAGGTAACAACATATGAAAAAATCAATCTTATCGTTAGCGGCAGCGGCTGCAATATCCGGTGCATTCACTATTCCGGTACAAGCAGAAGATGTCAATGTGAAAGATGGAGACACATTATGGGGGATATCTCAAACRTATAAAGTATCAATAGAAGATATTAAGGRTTGGAACCATTTGTCTTCAGAYACGATTTATTCAGGAGAAACATTACATATTTCTCAAGAAAAGCATTATAAGGTCAAGTCCGGGGACACRYTATGGGAAATTGCAGRCAAATATCATGTATCAGTAAATGACCTTAAATCTTGGAACGGTTTAAATTCAGATACAATCCATCCRAARCAGGAACTAGTTATTAAACCTGSGACRWACAAAGATGAGKCAGCGAGCGTATTGCCTGAACAGAATTCTGAACAAGCAGCGCCAGCTAATAAATCTGAAAAAGAAAAAACAACATCAAAAAGTCAAGCTACGAATCARTCAGRYATAGAAAAAGAGATTACYGTAAGAGCAACTGCATATACTGCTGATTGTCAAGGTTGTAGCGGYACTACAGCTACTGGAATCGACTTAAAAGCAAATCCGGATGCAAAAGTAGTAGCTGTTGACCCATCTGTCATCCCACTTGGATCAAAAGTGTATGTGGAAGGCTATGGCTACGCAACGGCAGAGGATACCGGCAGTGCTATAAAAGGAAATAGAGTAGATATCTTTATTCCTAATGAGCAGGATGCTTTAAATTGGGGCGTTAAAAACGTGAAAATACAAGTCTTGAATTAACTCATTCATATAATTGATTGTTTAGAAAATATCTTTTTCTTCGTTGCGGCGAGGTACAAAAAACGACTCATTTTTTCTAATAGGCTAATATCACTCAATAAATAACATTACATGCGTAATTAAGTGAAAGGGGGAACATCGTGAACAC
>NZ_JBFUIB010000510.1:0-2539 GCF_056402095.1 Peribacillus sp. P4_C12 | reverse complement strand
TACACGTTGGGTGAAGATTTCCATCCCCAGCATGACCAAATGTACAAATGTTCACATTATGTTTAGTAGCGATTTCATTAATGGCTCTAACCATTTTGGCAATTTCCGAACGTGGTACTGTAGCATCCTCTAAAATTGTCGTAGGTTTCAAACGTGCGAGTGCAGAAAGAGCTGTCCGTCTCGCCGTTTTCAAGGCCACTGCGTCGAGTTCCGTTTCAGCAATTTCAACAGAGACAGCTTTTTCCTCTAGACAGATATCCGCCATTCTTTTCATATCACGTTCTACAACTTCTGGCGGTCCATCCTGTTCGATTAGGAGAACTGCTTCCACATTGGTAGGCAAACCGATTTTCGCGAAATCCTCAACCACTATCAAGGTTGGCCGATCAAGAAATTCAAGGGTGACTGGAATGATTTTATTTGAAATGATTTTAGCTACAGATTGGGCCGCAGCATCCAGGTCGTGATATAAAGCAAGCATGGTCTTTGTCGTTTCCGGAATGGGAATCAGTTTTAAGATCGCTTCCGTTACGATACCAAGTGTGCCTTCTGAGCCAACAAACAGCTTTGTTAAATCATAACCGGCTACATCCTTGGCAAGCTTTCCTCCTGTTCGAATGATGTCCCCATTCGGAAGAACTACTTCAAGCCCGATAACATAATCACGAGTGACCCCGTATTTTAAACCTCGTAATCCACCAGAGTTCTCATTTATATTGCCGCCAATTGTGGAAATCTTCATCGAACTTGGATCGGGCGGATAAAATAAGCCCTTCTTTTCAACCGCAGAAATCAAATCCAATGTGATAAGCCCAGGCTGGACCGTAGCCGTTAAGTTTTCCTCGTCTATTTCAATCAATGAATTCATCCGATTAAATAAAAGGACAAGGCCCCCTTCTGTTGGGCATGTGCCTCCGCTCAAATTCGTCCCCGAGCCGCGTGGAATGATAGGAACTTTGTGTTCGTTACAAACTTTGACGATTGCGGCCACTTCATTCGTGCACCCTGGTTTAATAACGGCATTCGGCATCGATTGATATCCCGGCGTCGCATCGTATGAATAAACAAGGCATTCCACTTTAGAATCATCGTAATTTTCCGGACCAACAATGCTCAGTAGTTGTTGCTTAACCTGTTTTGTTAACATATACATCCCCCTTATGTAATAAAAATAGTTCACGAATTTTTTATGTAGTTTAAGTATAGAAAAAAGCCAGTCCATCTTCTATGTATGAACATATAGACTTTCCGGCTTTTAATATTATTAATTTGTATGTTTATCTAATATTTGTACAGCTAGATACATAGTGACTAAATCTGACAGCTTCCTAGGATTTAATTGGGTCAACTCTTCAATACGTTTGAGCCTGTAATGGAGAGTATTAATGTGTATATGCAGGGCTGCAGCGGTTTCTTTCAAAGAAAGATCACAGGAAAAATACATGGACAGCGTTTTAAGTAACTCCTCGTTAAGAAGTAGGTTCTCAATCGTCCGAGTTAAATATTCCTGTCTTGTTTCAGGGGTAACTTCATCGAGCAGGACTTCGAGCTTCAAGTCCTCATCAAATACAATATTCGATGAAGAAAGCGCAATTTTCAAGGACCGTTCTGCTTTAAAAAAGGCTTGTCTAAATGCGGAACCTGGTGAACGTGAACTAACCCCAACGCTCACTTTATATCCGGAACTTTCCTCAAGTTTTTTTTGCAATTGGCTTAATTTCGTTAATTGGTGGGTTTTTGAACCGATAAAATCAGCTAATGAAAGAATGACGAACTGGTTCCTTCCCCAACGAACTACGATGTCCTTTGGGTGCTGCTGCCTTATGTAAATCTGCAGCGTCCTCCACACATGCTGTTCAATGATTTTTTCTGTCTGAAATTCACCAAGAATGATAATTCGGTCAACCATAACATCGATTCCCAGCAGCTTTGCCTTCTGAAGGAAAGACTCATTGAACCTTTGAAGCTGATGCCATTCAAACACAAAGAATTCCATCAGGCGGGACTGCGATTCTTCTTGTTCGATATGGTAGCTTTCCTGAATAAACATCTCCGTCATCTTCTTTAAAAGTTCTGCATATGGAGAAACCTGTTTGGGATCACCGGTAATACCAATTACACAAACGGCTTCCTGATTAAAAAAAATGGGCAGGTTGATTCCCGTCTTTACCCCTTTCCAATGTTGTTCATCTTGTTTATTGATAATCAGTTTCTCACGGTTTTTAAAAGCATGGATGGCTCCTTCATGGTAAGAACCAATACGACTTTTATCCGTGCTGGCGATAATCATGCCAACATGATTAATAATGATGATTTCCTCATCAATCAACTTTCGAACCTCATGAACTAATTTTTCTGCCACTGCTGCTAAATGCATAAGTTGCCCCCCTTCGTATAAGATCATAAAAGCATAGAGGACTCTCCCTTTTCAAAAGGGAGAGCCTCATTCAAATTATGGAATCATCCAGGATAGGACGCCATTTTGCAAGAAGGTAATTATACAAACAAGCAGCAATAAGAATAAGCTATGTTTAATCGT
>NZ_JBFUIB010000509.1:0-2558 GCF_056402095.1 Peribacillus sp. P4_C12 | reverse complement strand
TGCTAATCCTTTTGCATCTAATACGGAATTTGTTTTAATCATGTTTTTTTCCTCCTTTTTTGCTAATACAGATGGGGGTATTTATGAATTTAAAAATTATTCTATTGGACCGTTCCATTCAAGCATACCGCCTGTCATATTTAGCACTTTATATCCATGATTTTCAAGTAGTTTTGCTGCCATTGAACTTCTGCCTCCTGAACGGCAAACCATGATATATTCTTTTGATTTATCCAAATCTTGCATTCGAAATTCCACGAGGCCCAATGGGATATGCATAGCATTGGGTATTTTCCCAGCCTTTACTTCATCTACTTCCCGAACATCTATAATATTAATTGTCGAGTTTCCCTTTAATAATGCATTCACTTCATTTGGTGAGATTTCTTTCATGATTAAATACCTCCTTTTAATTGTGCCAAGCACTCATGCCGCCTTTTACGTTGGTAACTTCTTTAAATCCAAGTTTTTTTAATGACTTACTTGCTTTACTGCTTCTCATCCCACTTTGGCAGATGACAAAGACTTCTTCATCTTTTGAAAGTTCTTGTGCTCTTTTATGAAGTTCGAATAAGGGAATATTCTTAAACTCCTTAATATGATTGCCCCTATACTCATTAGGTGTACGGACATCAATAAATTGCTTACTTCCTTTGTTACTTAATTGAGCTTTTAACTCACTCGTATTAATATTCTTAATTCCCTTTGCCGGGACAAAGCGCTGAAATAAAAACCAAGCAATTGCCCAAATTATTATGACATTAAATGCTGTTTCCATTTTAATATCCTCCCCTCCTTACCATGAAATTTACCCTATTTCACATTTTATTGCTTAAATGAATAAGTTTACATTACCTTCTTCTGCGTCTGCTAGATAAGCTGCCACACCCGCGTATTCTATTCCATCTAATAATTCCTCTTGTTGCAAGCCCAATAAATCCATTGTCATCGTACAAGCTATTAATTTGACCTCTTGTTCTTGAGCCAACTCAATTAAATGAGGCAGTGACATGGCGTTATGTTTTTTCATTACATGTTTAATCATTTTAGGGCCCATTCCAGCAAAGTTCATGTTGGATAACCCCATCTTATCAGAACCTCGAGGCATTATTTTTGCAAACATTTTTTCAAGGAAGCCTTTTTTTAATGTCGATGGCTCATCTTTTCGTAAAGCATTTAATCCCCAGAAAGTATGGAAGATGGTTACTTCATGATCATAAGCCGCTGCACCATTTGCGATAATATAGGCCGCCATGGCCTTATCATAATCACCACTAAATAAAATAATCGTTGTTTTTTTCTTTTCAGTCAATTTGTTTTCCCCCTTGATTCCTAATTACCCGTATGGGTATATTTTTCATTAAAAAAATATTCTTTTATATGGATACTTTGGTAGTTTAGTTTCAAATACCCCGAAGGGTATATGTTATAGTAAAAAGTTTATTTCGTCAACCCTCTTCTTTTGAAATGTTATAAAAGGAACCTGATACACCAGGTTTTTTTGAGAGATCCCTGGAACAGTAAGTAACAATACAGAAGGATAGGTTCCTTAACCACATCCTCCTGTATGTTTTAAACCATACATATAGGTAAACTATCTTGATTAGATTAGCAGACACCTCTTATTTAAACGGACCATGATTGATTTGTGTTAATCCTTCATTCACTTCGAATATTTTCCCGTTAACTGTCTCAATACCAAATCCTTTTAATCGAGCAGTGTGCATAGTTAAGTATTTTTGAGCTGATTCTTTTGACTCAAACAGATAAATACCACCAGCCTCCTTTGCCTCGCTATCTTCAGTCCAAATTTTCCAAATCAACCCTTCTTCATCATTGATGCTTTTTGCTAATTCAGTAAATTGTTCAACCATGTCATTACCAAATGGTCCATCCATTTTAAAATCCACTTGTAAGATATAAGCCATTTTTAACACWCCCTTTTAAATAACTAATAAATTCGTTTTGTTTAGATTTTGTGTTAATCGAGGTACAAAGACACTACCTAGTACATTTTCCGGAATATCACCTAAATTTACCGTTGCTGACAGCTTACTTTACTTCTTTTATCTGCTTTTTATCAATAAATTTACAGCTTCTTTTACAAGATGTTCAGTGCCTTCACCTTTCTCTATGTTTTCCCGAACACATTGTTCTAGATTTGCACTTACAATAACGCCCATAGTCCTATCAATTGCATTTCGTGCAGCAGACAACTGTGTGACGATATCTCTACAGTCTTTTCCCTGCTCCATCATTCCTAGAACTCCTTTAATTTGACCTTCAATTCGCTTTAACCGATTGATGACGCTTTTATCGTATTCCATATTCTACCCACCCATCTATTTACAAACACAATCACTTATCTCATAACTGGTTACCTTAATTCCTTTTCCAATTAAGAAGCGCAGCCCCAAGTTCACTTCTAATTTATCGGAAGCAATTACATGAATGTTTTCATGTGGGATTTCTTTATTAAAACGTTTCAAATATGCATAAGGGATATTCAAAGCATCTCTATTGATATCATCCTGTTTTTGATTATAAGCCCTTATATC
>NZ_JBFUIB010000508.1:0-2558 GCF_056402095.1 Peribacillus sp. P4_C12 | reverse complement strand
CCGCTAACGATAAGATTGATTTTTTCATATGTTGTTACCTCCTTGTGAGCTTTTTCATAAGCTAACGTTTTCAATATTACCATAGTTATTTTCTATACAAAGAACAAACAGATAAAGAATAGATGACAAACATCACAGTAAGATAACGAGCCGATAACAAATAGTCTGAATATTACAATGAATAAAGGCTTGTATTTAACTGATCCCCCCCTTTTTTGGGTCATATTTTTTTTATCCAAGCATAATTATTTAAGGATGTACCTTTGAAAAAGGAGGTTTCAACTTGACACGAGCAAAGACTTTCACCCTAATCAAGTCTTATAAACCGTTCCATAGCAAATTCGATCCCTGCCCACCGATTGGAAGAAAGTATTTCAGTACACCTCCCCAATTGTATATAAATTTCCAGCCACCAAATCTAGAACAGTTCACACCAGAAGAGGCACTCAAATACGGTACCCTTTGGAAATTCTTTTACGATTTTTATGATAATCCTTATCGCGAAAGGGAGACGTAAATGAATAAGAAACTGGATGATGAATATTATCAGTTGCTTGAGCAAATACAGGCTGCAGATTTCGTACTTGTCGAACTAACCCATTATTTAGATACACATCCCACTGACCAGCRGGCACTGCAGCAATTCAATCAATTCCAACTGTACTCCAAACAATTGAAAGCAGTATTCGAACCTAAATATGGGCCATTACTTGGATTCGGAAATAGTCCTGGAGGGGAAAATAAATGGGAATGGGGCCAAGGCCCTTGGCCATGGCAAGTATAAGGAGAGATATCTATGTGGGTTTATGAAAAAAAGCTACAATACCCAGTAAGGGTTAGCAACTGTAACCCCAGACTGGCAAAATATTTAATAGAACAATATGGGGGTGCTGATGGTGAGTTGGCTGCCGCACTCCGATACTTAAATCAACGCTATACAATACCTGATAAAGTCATCGGATTACTTACGGATATTGGAACAGAAGAATTCGCTCACTTAGAAATGATTGCCACAATGGTTTATAAGCTTACAAAGGACGCCACACCACAGCAGATGGTTGCAGCTGGTCTTGGCGAACATTATGCGAATCATGATGGTGCCCTTTTCTATCAAAATGCAGCAGGTGATCCATGGACAGCCACATACATCCAAGCTAAAGGCGATCCTATTGCTGATTTATATGAAGATATTGCCGCTGAAGAGAAAGCCCGTGCAACCTATCAATGGTTGATTGACATCTCAGATGACCCGGATATTAATGATTCACTTAGATTTTTAAGGGAAAGAGAGATTGTACATTCCATGAGGTTCAGAGAAGCTGTAGAAATTCTAAAAGAAGACAAAGGGAAAAAAAAGTTTTTTTAATAAAATCCATATAAAAAAGGCAACGGAAATTTCCCGCTGCCTTTTTGTCATTTACGGTCTGAAGAATAGGTCCATCCATCTTCCTGATAAATCTTTTCTTCTTTCATCAGTTTGCCCAGAGCACGTTTGAATGCTCCCTTACTTAATCCGAAGTGGAACTGGATATCATCAGGTGGAGTCTTATCGCCATAAGGCATCGCACCACCACGGTTCATTAAATAAGTGAAGATGACATCAGCATCCTCTTCCATTAAATCTTGCTTAAACGGAATTAAAGAAACATTGAGGGTACCATCTTCTTTACTATCAATGACACGTCCTTCAACTAATTCTCCTAGGCGGGGCTCCTGTTTACGTTCACTTTCGTGAATAAAGCAGCGATACCCTTCTTGTGAAACAAAGAAAGAACCAACCATTAGCAAACGATAGACATTCCCTTTCACGGTCGTGTTACGGACTCCTTTTAAAGGAGCTTTAACAGCAATCTCTTGAATTACATCTTCTGTTGCAAGTTTACCGAACAACCGTTCATTACGATCGGTTTTCAAGGAAACATATAGACGATCACCAACTTCAGGCCATAAATGGTCAATGTTTGGCAGATCATCCAGTGATACCAGAATATCTTTGGAAAGGCCGATGTTGACAAAGACCCCTAGTTTCTTTTTCACATTGACTACTTCTGCCCAGCCATACTGATCGATCTGAATTTCAGGAATTTTCATTGTTGCTGTCAACCTGGCTTGTTTATCATGATAGATAAATACCGTTACTTCATCACCAATTTCAAGCTCAGTTTCTTCATTCATTTCATTATGATGAAGTAAGACATCTTCCGAACCATCAGTCAAGAACCAACCGAAATCTGCCTTACGTTCTACTTCTAACTCTACAGCCAAACCGGCCTGAATTTTTTGCATGTATAAAAATCCTCCTGTAACTTACCTTTACCTACAATTGTACCCAATTATTTATTTTTCCAACATATTTGAATTTATCATTTTTTTGTTGTTCTGTATACCTATTACGTTTTTTTATTTTTTTGCTCCTTGTCAACTTCCATGGATGTTTGAGGAACTAAAATTTGAACTCGTTTTCCATTACTACAAAGTTTGCATAATGAATTTTGAAAATTGACTGGGTTTGTATGGTTTAATTAGTGTTCCGATATACCTTTTACGTCGTAATAGTC
>NZ_JBFUIB010000507.1:0-2564 GCF_056402095.1 Peribacillus sp. P4_C12 | reverse complement strand
ATGTAATCCATGGTAAGCCCCCTGTTCTAGTCCTTACAGCCTCGCTCTTTTATATATCAATTTTAAAAATGTTAAATTTAATGCTTTTATGATACCATGTTAGCAATAATTTTTGATGAGAAAAAGATTTTTTTGTGGAAAATTGCTACAAAATACCGGTTTTTTGGGAGGGAATGGCCATGAAAGCTGACAGACATGTACATACTCCGTTTTGCCCACACGGCTCTACGGACAAATTCGATGAATATATTACGCGGGGAATTGAGCTAGGATTAAAGGAAATCACATTTACAGAACATGCTCCTTTGCCACGAAATTTTCAAGATCCAACACCTGAAAAAGACAGCGGTATGGAAGCTTCCATGCTCCTAGATTACTTTCAAGAGCTCCGCGTCCTGAAAGAACACTATAAAGACAAAATCCTGATCAAAAGTGGTCTAGAGGTTGACTTTATAGAAGGTTATGAAACTGAAACAAAAGATTTTCTCAATGAAGTCGGCGAATTCCTTGATGACAGCATTCTTTCCGTCCACTTCATAAAGCAGGAAAGCAACTGGCATTGCATCGATTTCAGTGATGATGCGTTTGGTGAGATTGCCAATAAACTAGGTTCCATCGAAGCGGTTTATGCCAAATATTACGATACCTTAGAGAAATCAATCACAGCTGACCTAGGCATCTATAAGCCAAAAAGGATAGGACATATTACACTTGTTCATAAATTCCAGCACCGATATCCACCTGCAAAAAGCTTTGACGACCGTGTTTACAGGGTATTGGATATGATCAATGAACAACAATATGCACTTGATTATAATGGAGCAGGGTTCGTAAAGCCGCTATGCCGTGAGCCCTATCCTCCTGAACGGTTTGCAAAGCGTGCCATAGACCTTGGCATCCCGCTTATTTATGGTTCCGATGCACACCAGGCTAAAGATTTAGGCCAGGGATTTGAATCGTTGATTCCAGAATTCAACGGGTAAATCACGTAAACACTTCAGGCCCGTCCCGCAAGCAGGGGCTGGAGGTCTTCGGCAATAAATAATGTATCTTGCAGAAAACGAGCGACTTCCTCAGCATATAAATTTGTGTAATAGGCTTCCTGTGGGAACACATGAAGGACCTCCATCGCATAATGGGTATGCAGGACCGGAGCCGATAGCAGGCCCTTTAGTTGCAGCATATACAAGGGGATAGAGACCGACTGAAAACTTCTGCTTTTAATGCCTTGTTCCAAAACATATTGAAAATAAGACTTTTCCTTTGTAAAATAAGTCGAATGAATTTCCCGGTTTAAATTTGAATCGAGTGAAGATTCTCCATATATAAATCGAGCTGCCAGGAAGTTTTCTCTTTGGAATGTAAGAATATCCTTTACCAAATTCATCAAGCATTGCTTTGGACCTTCATGATCCAGCAGCGTCATGTTCGTCTCAAGGACGAGAATATACTCTTCTAAATAGGAAGTGAAGCAGAATTCTAGCAACCCCTGCTTATTTTTAAAATAGTAGGCAATATTAGCAGCATTCACTTTCGCTTTATTCGCAATATCCCGTATGGATGTCGCATGATAGCCTTTTAAATGAAATAAATGTAAAGCAGCTTCCACAATAGCTTGTTTCGTTGGCGTCTGGCGATTCATTAGGCAATCCCTCGCTTTCTTTGAGACAAGTCTTGTGGACTATTTCTGCATTGAAGAGCTTGAATCCTTTAGTAAGTTCTCGACAATTTCTCTCCAATCTATCGGCTTGACTAGAAAGTACTGTAAAAATATGAGGAAGACAGGTGAACCCTTTTGTTTAATGTCGAAATGTATCAAGGAAAAAAAGAAAAAAACTATGAACTTGTCCAAAAACAGCTCTTTGCCTTAATAGAAGATGAACCAAACCAGATAGCCAATTTAAGTAATGCCGCTGCTTTACTGAATCAATTTCTCGTTGAGATTAACTGGGTCGGCTTCTATTTACTTGAAGAAGGCCAATTGGTGCTAGGACCCTTTCAAGGTCTTCCAGCCTGTGTCCGCATTCCAATGGGCAAAGGCGTATGCGGGACATCAGCGGCCACAAAAAAAACCTTGCGCGTCGATGATGTCCATCAGTTCCCAGGACATATTGCCTGCGATGCTGCATCACGTTCTGAAATTGTCATACCCCTTATGAAGGAGGGCAAACTAATTGGCGTTCTTGATATCGACAGCCCAATTACGAACCGATTTGACGAAGTGGATCAGCAAGGACTCGAGAAATTCGCGGACATCCTAACCAAGCGTTTATAGAGTAAAAAGGGAGCGACAATCCATGCCGCTCCCTTTTATTTTTACAGAACTCCATGTATGTGAACTTTGTTTTTCCCTGAATTCTTCGCAATATATAACGCCTCATCGGCCCTTTTAACTACCTCTTTCATGTTATCTAAATGTTCTTTTGACCAACAGGACACGCCGCAGGAAATCGTCACTCTAGGATTGGATTTCTCCCAGACCTTATCCTTTACTCGTTCGGCAATGCGAACACCTGACGCTAAAGGAACACGTGGAAGGTAAATTGCTAGCTCTTCTCCTCCCC
>NZ_JBFUIB010000506.1:0-2564 GCF_056402095.1 Peribacillus sp. P4_C12 | reverse complement strand
GGCAATGACAAGAGCTACCGCTGCTAAAATAGAATCAACAGCGAAGGCGATATCAGCTAATGCAATTTGCACAATAGTCATACGATAGCTTTTCCCTTTTTTCTCTTTTTCTCCGTGGTCCTTTTTTAGTAAATGTTTTAAAGCGATGAAAATTAAATAAGCAGCCCCAATTGCTTGCACTTGCCAAACGTGGAAAAGGTACGAAATAATAAAGATTGCACCAATCCTAAATATAAAAGCTAATAGCAACCCAATATTAATCGCTTTTTTTTGCAGTTCTTCTGGTAAATGTTTTGACATAATAGCTAAAACTAAAGCATTATCTGCAGATAATAAACCTTCTAAAAAAATCAAAATAATTAATACCCAGCCATACTCTAATAATAAAGAAAGTTCCATATTATCCCCCTATAATTATCACTTCATAAGCCAGTATAAGTATGCTTACATGAGTTTAATAACGTTTTGTACTATCGGTATTATATACCATCCAGCCCATATTAAAGATAGTTTGCCTTTTTCTTATTACAATATTGTCTCAACGTATCCACTTCCTTATTCAACTCTTCTGCCCCGATAGTGGAATAAGAAAGAACATATGCTTTTTATATGCTGATATCCTCCCACCTATAAACGAATAATTTAAGTTATCATCTGCAATGTTAGTTAACATGCTATCCACTATTTTAGCTCCCATTGCCTCATAGAAGTGGCAAGAACTATTTTTCTCTAACCCTTTAACACTAGCTGAATTGAAGTCTAAYCTCTTAAATTCAGGAAGGAGTCTTTTTAATAATTTTTTTCCTATCTCTAAACCTTGAAGTTCGCTTAAAATATATATAGATGTTACGTCCTATGTCAAAATTCAGTTTGACAAGTTAATTCTTATTTCACTAAAGAAGTATTGAGTTGAAGAAGGCGATTTAATTAAAATAACGAAAATGATGTATTAGAGGTGATTAAATTTAACAAAGTTTTTGTCATAGATGGTGAAAATTTTTCGGACTTTAATGGACTCTGTAACGAGTTTTCGAATGTAGTTCTCTCTGGAAAATACAAGTGGAATGGAAGTCTCGATGCATTTAATGATATTTTGTTTGGTGGTTTCGGTGATATAGAAGTTGAAGAAGAATATACAATTTTTTGGAGAAATTCTGTCAAATCTAAAATCGATTTAGGGTACGGAGAAACAATAACCATACTGAATGAGATGTTGAAAAATTGCCATCCAAGTAATGAAGAAAAAGTAATTAAAGAAATAAGGGATGCAAAAATGAACATTGGTTCAACTATATTTAATTGGGTAGAAGAAATTATCCTTGATAATAAAAATATAACGTTGATTTTAGAGTAATCCTTAATCAAGTAAAGGGTAGCGATAGTTGAATTAAAAAGGGAATTTAATATGTATCAAGAGTTCCCTTTCTTAATGTATACCTATCAAGATTTAGATTTAACATCGCCTATACAAAAAAAAGCTTATAGACTTGTCCCTAAAAAAAGGGACTTTGTCTACAAGCTGAAGGGCCTTAATTTATTTTTAACTTTCGATTGCTCTTACTCTCATCCACATTATCGGATGGATCACCCCAACATTCCACATTCTTCAAACCTTTAATATTGTTTACATGGAAAACTGGGTTTTTTCCACTCTTCTTTTGTTTTTGATAATCGGCTAGTGCAGCAAATGCAATTTTTCCAAGTAAGGCTATGGCGATTAAGTTGATAATGGCCATTAACCCCATCAGCAAGTCAGCTAGTCCCCATACAAACTTGAGTGAAGCAAGCGAACCGAAAATCACCATCCCTACGACTGCGATACGATATAAGTTTAACCAAACTTTATTTTCATTAATAAAGCCAATGTTCGACTCTCCATAATAGTAGTTACCGACTATGGAACTAAAGGCGAATAACAGTACGATAATGGCAAGGAAAATGCCCGCCCAAGATCCTAATGCCGTACCAAGTGCATTTTGGGTAAGGACTATACCATCTGTTTCCTTCGATGTATACAGGCCTGAGAACAAAATGATGAAGGCGGTCGAACTACAAATGACAAGCGTATCCACAAATACACCAAGTGACTGAATAAGCCCTTGTTTTACCGGATGACTGACATCTGCTGTCGCACCTGCATTAGGTGCACTACCCATCCCGGCTTCATTAGAAAATAGACCTCTCTTGATTCCTTGCATCATGGCAGCGCCTAATGCTCCACTAGCAACTTCCCTTAATCCATCAAAAGCACTTTCAAAGATTAAAACAAAAACACCCGGTAACTCGGTAATATTCATGATAATGATAATCAATGCTACTATCACATATGCTCCTGCCATAATCGGTACGATGACCTCAGATACTTTTGCAATCATTTTAATGCCTCCAAAAATGATGACAGCCGTAACAAGAGCAAGGATGATTGCCGTAACCCACTTATCGATCCCAAACGATTCATTGAACGCACTTGTGATCGTGTTGGCTTGTACAGAGTTGAAAGCAAGCCCAAATGTAAGCGAAATCAATACAGCGAACGTGATACCCATCCAACGGGCATTCAATGC
>NZ_JBFUIB010000505.1:0-2566 GCF_056402095.1 Peribacillus sp. P4_C12 | reverse complement strand
AAGCAACATATTGAAGTTCTCGAATGGCTTTCCACTTCTAATGTGAAAATGAAAACTACAAACTACACCCATTATTATTAACTCATCAATTTAGTAAAGAATCCTTAAAGAGAGAGTTATTTTATTTGAGAGTTCGAAACTGGGAAACTAAATAGATAGTCCCATCTACTCTTTCGCCGTTCACTCGAACAGGAGGAGCTTTTAATGCTGCGAAAAGAGCTTGAGCAACAGCAGATGGTGAATGATATTAAAACATAAGCTACGCATTCTCGGAACATTAGGCTACGTAGGCGGATAGTGTTTAAAGGATAAAAAGCTCAAAATTGTATCATAATATAACCATATACTAAAAGTTTACATAGGTGATTTTAGGTCCCATGTTTAGGAGGACGGGTTTATAGAAGCAAAATATTGCAGAGAATCAAGGGTGATAAGAACAAGTCGTATATTCCCAAATGATGTGAACAATCATAATACATTATTTGGCGGCCGGTTAATGAGTGACGTAGATCAAGTAGCATCGATTTCTGCAGCACGTCATAGCCGAAGAGAATGTGTAACTGCTTCAACAGATTCAGTTGACTTTTTACATCCCATTCGAACAACAGATTCAGTTTGTTTTATATCTTATGTGGCATGGACAGGCACATCTTCAATGGAGGTATTTGTGAAAATTATTGCTGAAGATTTAAAAAGCAGTGTACGTAGAATTGCAGCGACTGCTTTATTAACATTTGTTGCACTTGATGAACATAAACGTCCAACACGTGTTCCACAAGTTATTCCGGAGACAGAAGAAGAAAAAAAATTACATGAAACGGCATTAGATCGAGCAAGTATGCGGAAACAGAGAAAACAAAAAAGCAAAGATGTGGCTACGTTTTTAAATGTAGATTATCCTTAACTTTCATATAGAAGATAAAACTTATAACCTACGAGGTGCAAAGATAATAATTCAAAATGTAAGGAATGAAAAAATGTTAATTCAGTTACAGGATGATTTATTATTCACAGGAAGTGATTGATAAGAAGGTTCAAAGGGTATTTAGGATCCTGACATATATAGGCTAGTAACCGTGCTTTTAATCTGATGTTTGTGAAAATCCCTCCTAAAATTGGGCAAATGTCAATGCCGACCGCAAATACACACATAGACTACTATATTGTAGGGTATGTGTGTATTTTTATGAGAAGGAAATATTTATTATTTGCACAGCTATAATAAAATTGCCGTTTGCACATGCAATCTAAGCTAGGTTAAGAAGCGATAAACTGGAAATAATATATCCCAAGAATAACCTCGACAGAATAAACGTAATTTAATACTCAAATAACGGTAAGCAACCTACAAAATTCCGACAAAAACTCAGAAAACATAGTATGTGGAATTTCATTAAATATTTTCCTTTTATGCGGAGATACTATCAGGAGACAAGGTTAGAAAGGAAGACAGTATGGATCATATACAAATGGCCCGTGCGATGTTCGGGACGAATATGGCTGTACATATCATATTTGCAACGATTGGCGTCGGGTTGCCGATGATGATGTTGGCGGCAGAATTGATGTATCAAAGGACAAAAGATTTACAGTATGTTGTCATGGCGAAACGATGGACTAAAACATTAGGGGTGTTGCTTGGGGTTGGGATTCCGACTGGAACGATTGCGGGTGTACAACTGTCTCTTTTATGGCCTGGATTCATGGAAGTGATTGGGCGAGTTATGGCGCTTCCGTTCCAGATTGAGATTTATGCATTTATGATCGAAGCGTTGTTCATGTCCATCTACGTGTATGCTGCTGAAAAAATCAAGCCATGGGCTCGTGTCGTGAGTTTATTCTTTGTTGCTTTTGGAGCAATGGCATCAGCTGTCTTGATTTCTAATGTACATGCTTTTGAGGGGACACCGGCTGGGTTTCGGTTTGAAAATGGGGAAATTGTCGATGTTGATCCTTGGGCGGCTTTTTTTAACCCAAGTTTCTTAGTAACAGCAGGACATACTGCACTGACAGCTTATACGACAGGTGCTTTTGTCGTAGCAGCAGTTGCAGCCTTTAAGATGCTGAAGAATAAATTTGGTACTACTGAATTTAATTTTCACCAAAAAGCATTAAAGCTCAGCATTGTATTAGGATTGGTCTTCTCTTTTTTGACGGCACTTAACGGTCACGCGACGACCCAGCATTTATATAGGGAGCAGCCGGAAAAATTGGCGGCCGCAGAAGGCTTGTTTGAAACAAAGGACCATGCAGGACTTACTTTATTCGGCTATACCGACAGGGAAGCTCAGGAAGTGAAGTATGGGATTGAATTTCCATGGGTATTAAGCTTCTTATCAGGCAATAGTTTTGATACAGTCGTTACCGGTTTGAACGATTTTCCAGAAGAGTATTGGCCACCGCTTTATGTCCATATCTTATTCAATGCTATGGTCATTATTGGTTCAGGCTTAATCGCTTTAGCCTTGTTCGCTTTAGTCTGGAATAAATGGTTGAAGAAGGATACTTATCCCAGATGGGTTCTATGGCTGTTTGTTGCTGCAGGCCCGTTATCGGTGATTTCGAT
>NZ_JBFUIB010000504.1:0-2568 GCF_056402095.1 Peribacillus sp. P4_C12 | reverse complement strand
GCATACTCTGCAGCCATCTCTACCACTTTCTCCATACTACCGACAATTACTGCGGAAAGAGCCGCATTGAAAGAGAGTAACCCTTCTTGAAGAGTTTCCCAGCCATGATTGAGAGGTCCAAGTATTTGATTCATTGGAATTTCAACATTAGTGAATATTAGTTCTGCTAATCGTCGCGTTTCATCAATGTTTTTTTGGCTTTGGATAGTCATGTTTGTTGCTGTTCGATCAATAATGATTAATGAAATCCCTTCTTTACCATTACCTGTACTGGTGCGACCTAGTACGATATAATGATCAGCTAACTCCGCATCGGGAACTAATGATTTCACACCATTTAATACCAAATGGTTATTTTCTTCTTTTACTGCTAGATTAATACCAGATGGGTTATAACTTCCACCTGGTTCCAACCAAGCTAGAGAAAATGATTTTGTCCCATTCGAAATTTCGGACAAATATCTTTCTTTTTGTTCTTCCGTACCGAATTTTTCTAGTAATGGAACTGCAAGTGCATTCGTTTCTAAATATAAGCCTGGCAATAAAGAACGACCAGTTTCTTCAAGAACAGGTATTAAATCTAGAGGACCTAAACCCATTCCTCCGTAATTTTCCGAAATATTAATACTTGTACAACCTAATTCGGCCATACCTGTTAATATTGATTGTAATGATTCTGTTTCACCTTTTATAAATTCACGGGCCGTTTTTGTTTGCCCGGCATCATCTAAATACTTTCGGACATATCCTCGAAACATCTCTTGCTCTTGATTTAAAGAAAAATCCATCTTTAATCACCCCTTTTTAGTCTTAACGTCCCATATCTTTCGGCAAACCTAGAATTCTTTCTCCAATTGTGTTTTTTTGTATTTCGCTCGTTCCTCCGCCAATTGTCTGGCCGAAGGAATAAAGATAATTATTTTGCCAGTATGAATTGGCAGTGATTGCATCTTCTTTCCATAAAATGCCTTGATGACCCTGTAGAGATATCGATTGAGAAAGAAGTTCTTTGGTGAGTTCACTTACCATCAATTTATCCATTGAGCCTTCCGCTCCCGGGTGACCGTTTTTTAATGTTTTCGTTAAATTCCGATAATAATTTAATAGCGAACCACGGGTACGAGTATATAAATCTATCATTTCTTTACGAACAAGCGGGTTAGCCATTAATGGCTGATCATCCTCTTTTAACTCTTTAGTCAAAGACACAAGTTCATTAAACTGCTGCTCTAGTGTAAAAACCTGTCCGCCGATTCCAGTTCTCTCGTGCATAAGCAGGGCGATTGTAACCTTCCAACCTTCATCCACTTCACCAACAATTTCAGCATCATACGCAATCGCATCATTTAAATACACTTCATTAAAATCATGCTGACCATCCATTTGAATGATAGGTCTAGTTTCTACTCCTGGTTGATTCATATCTAAAAGAAACACAGTTATTCCTTTATGCTTCTTATCGAAACGATTAGTTCGAGCTAGTAAAAAGCATCGATCCGCTAAATGACCAAAACTGGTCCATACCTTTTGACCATTTATTATCCAACGATCTCCATCTTTCACTGCGCTTGTTTGAATAGCTGATAAATCGGATCCTGCATTTGGTTCGGAATATCCTTGACACCATACCTCTTCACCTGTGAGAATCTTTTGGATATACTTTGATTTTTGTTCTTCTGTCCCAATTTGCATTAGAGTCGGTGCTACCATATGAATGCCTACATAATTTACAAGTGCAGGCGCCTTTACACGAACCATTTCCTGTTGATAAACAATTTCCTCCATCAACGTTGCTTCTCGACCTCCATATTTTTCAGGCCAAGCAATCGCTGCCCAACCACCTTCATATAATTTTCTTTGCCAGTTTCTCAAGAAAATAGCATACTCACCTTCATTTTTAGATATTTTGCTAGTTCCATCTAACCAACCTTCAGGTAAATTTTCTTCAAGCCAGGTTCTCAATTCATGTCGGAATTCTTCTTCTTTTGTTGTAAATGAAAAATCCATAGTTTTCTTTCCTCCTTTTTAGCTAAACAAAATTTTTTTTCTACACTTGAGTCCATTGCGGAAGTGAGCGGTCTTCCGTAATTTCTTTCCAAACCATCTTAACAGGCATTCCTATTTCAATATCATCAGGTGAACATTGAAGAATATTTCCGATTAATTTGACCTGTGGCAACTTATTTAATTCAACAATCGCAATAATGAGCGGTAAATCATCTTGAAACCCTGGAAGAAAAGGACGATAAGAAACAATATACGAATAAACTTTTCCATTTATATCATTGCCTTGGCTTTCCCAGCTTAGTTCAGTACTGCCGCATTTTGCACAACTCGGACCTGGAGGATGTGAATATTCATTACAACTTTTACATTTTTGTAGAATCAGTTCATGACGRTCTGCTCCATCCCAATACGGACTATTATCTTGTGTTTTCAGCGGAATTGGTYTTTGGAATTCCATTTTGTCCCCTCCTAATTTCTAAGAATCATAGCTCCAGCCATATCAGGACCAGCCCAGCCAGTACATATTCCTATTTCGCAATTTTCTACTTGACGATCTGATCC
>NZ_JBFUIB010000503.1:0-2578 GCF_056402095.1 Peribacillus sp. P4_C12 | reverse complement strand
AAACTATACTAACTCCACACCTGTAAGTTATATAAAACATAGATGTATCAGAAGCTCAATCTTTTTGTACAAAGCTTAATGTTTTCCCTTTTTGTTTCCATTCATAAGATTCAAGGTTAAAATATGCATCATTTTGCATACTAACCCTTGTAATCTTTATATCTTCGTCAAATATTGACCTTACGTTTTTAACCTAGGATCGATTTTTATTTAATCCAAAATAGATTCCTGCTGGTTTAATCGGAAAATCTTATAATCCTCCTTTTCCATCGTCACCCTGATTTGATAGTACAAATACTAATCAGTCTGTAGGTTTAAAACAAAAAAATCAAATTTAGGCATAAATTATTAGTTTTTGTTCTTTAAAGTCCTTATCAAAAAAAGGGATAGAAGTCAGATTGTTATGTCCAATCAATACTTAATCCTTTCCCATATATTAATTAAAAAAGGAGATGAGAAAAGTGGGTAGTGATAAAAATAAAGATAAAGATAAACATAAAGATAAAGATAATAAAGGTACAGATTCCTCAAGCAATTCTAAAAATGAACCTTTAAAGGAAGAAGTATATTCATCATCGGCACACCAAGAGTGTATTGACCGTGCTTATCGTATTCCCATATTTTTAAGTACGACAACTCATTTAAATGATAACCAACGACAGTTTCTAAACCGTCTAATTTTTGAGATTGAGAATGCTTTGCTTTTTCCACGTACACTACCTTTAAGCGAAAGTTATCCCGAAGCCATTTTAACCGATATTCGTCGGTTAGTTTCATCAAGCTATGGAATGTTGGCAGTAAACCTCCGTCGTTTTCAAATTAAGACAGTTGGCGTCAATGAGGGACCCCTTCCACCATCCACTCCGTTCTGGGAAGGATCAGTTTATTCACAAGTAGAACCTTCAATGGCTTTTCAATTTGGTCTACCCTTATTATTAGTAAGGGAAGAAGATACTGACGCAAATAATGGAATTTGGGCAGGAGGAATTGCCCCACTCAACCTATTTATAGTTTGGCATTCTGAAACTCAAACTGTAGATCAATTCTTTAACACTCCTGAATGGAGATCAGCCTTTGCAAATTGGAGTGCACAAGTAAGAAATGCCTTTTATATTCAGACAGAGCCTAAGTTCAAGTACAGTTGTTAGTACACAGAATTAAAAAATTATTTGATTGGAGTACGCTTTTTCAAAGCAAGATATCGTAATAAAAGAGTGATATAGAACAAGTTGAGATGATGTCTTTGTTTAGCGAACGGTGAACTGGCACTTTAGTACCTAATTGAACATTTTTATAAGTCGAAAAATATACATATTTTTTTATATTTTCGGCTAATTTTACATACAAAAAAATATTGCCATATACAGCATTTTTTAATTTCCAAATACACTTACCCAAATTGGAAACTTGTTTTGGTCTTCCATCCTTAGCTGCATAGGAACACCACCACATGTATTCCATTGATAAAATGGAAGGATATAGATTTTAACAAAAAGAGAATTTTTGTGCAGCACTCCCTATACTATATTTCAGGTCAAGGTCTAGTTTTACAATCACCTAAAACACATAGCGGAAAAAGAAATATTTCTATTACTAATGAGATGATTGGAGAATTACAATCTTACAAAGTAAAGAAACAAGAACAACTTTTAAAAGTGGGGTTGAAGTTAATAGAGGATCACTTTGTCGTTTCTGCTTTTGGTGGGGAACCAGTCAATCCCAATACGATACACAAGCAGTTTCTTTATGATAGTAAGCTTGCAGGAATGAATAGGATTCGATTTCATGATTTACGACATACACATGCAACTATAATGTTGGAGATTGGAGAAAATTCTAAAGTGGTATCAGAAAGATTAGGACATTCAAATGTTTCTATAGCCTTAGATAAATATAGTCATGTTACTCAGAATATACAGGACTCTTCAGCAGATAACTTTTCAAAAGCATTAGGGAAAAAGAGCCTTGAGCAATAAATGTGGTCATTTAGTGGTCATTTCACCAAAATAACGCTAGAGATCCTTGTAAATAAAGGGTTCTCCAGCGTTTATAATTACATGACCCGCTTGAACATCTTCTCCATCTCATAAATCGAATATGAGATGATGATAGGTCTTCCGTGTGGGCAAGTGAATGGGTCTGTTGTTTGTCTTAGTTCATCTAATAGTGCTTGAATTTCGTCATTCCGCAGATGACGGTTTGCCTTTATAGAGGCTTTACAACTCATCATGATCGCCGCTTCTTCGCGGAGTTTTTTGATGTCGACTTTTTTCATTGATAATAATTGTTCAATCATTTCTTCAAGGATTTCCTGTTCAATACCTTTTGGAAACCACTGAGGGTGTGACCGAACTATATAGGCATTATAGCCGAACTCCTCTAAATAGACGCCGACTTTTTCCAGTTCATGCTGGTATTCATTGATTCGGATACATTGGTCGGTCGAGAACTCAAGTGTGATGGGAACCAGCATATCCTGTAGCTCGTTTTCGACACGTCCGACTTTTTCTTTAAAATATTCGTATTTTATCCGTTCCTGGGCAGCGTGCTGGTCGATGATATACAGGCCATTTTCGTT
>NZ_JBFUIB010000502.1:0-2591 GCF_056402095.1 Peribacillus sp. P4_C12 | reverse complement strand
CCGGAAAACTATGCTAATCAGCAATTTTCAACGGGAGCGTTTAAAAAGCTAAATGAAAAATCAGCTCCTGATTATCCATCACCAATTTTCGGTTACAAATTCGATCGTGTTAAATATTTGCTTAATCATATGACAGAAGCAGATTTTGACCCGTTTGACGGCTATGCGATTGAATATATTAACCCAACCACAGGTGGCTCTGCTGATTTACGCATTGGCACAATGATGCAAAAGCTGAAACCAGGTCAGCAAACGAAAGCGCACCGACATGTTCACAGCGCAATTTTTCATGTTCTTGAAGGTACAGGCTATACGGTCATTGATGGTCAGAAGTTTGAATGGGAAAAAGGAGATTTCTTTATTCTACCACCATGGAGCAATCATGAGCATGTGAACACGGGAATTGAAGATGTGTTCCTATTCTCCTTCAATGACAAACCAGTCATGGAAAAATTAGAGCTTGAATTCAGCGAGGGTTACCAAGAAAATGATGGACACCAGGTAGTGGAAAAAGTCTTTATTCCTGACGGAACCGTTTGAGAAGAGAAGGGGGAGGCATTGTGAAGATTGCTATTTTTAATGACGATTTACTTGGAGTAGTAATGGGAGACCGTGTAACAGATGTATCAAAAGTAGCAGGTTGGGATAAAGCTGACCCGAATGCTTCTTTCCTCAAGCTCGTTGAATATTTTAATGAACTTAAAGAGGAAATGAATCGGGAAGCGGAAACAGGCACTTCTTATTCATTGAACGAGGTGAGATTGAAATCCCCCGTTCCAAGTACACGGAAAATTTGGGCTGCACCTGTGAACTATCGAAAACATCAAGAAGAAATGAATAAAATATTCAACAACGCACCTAGGACAATCGAAGAAATTGCCTTGTTTCTGAAATCACCTGAGTCCTTATCAGGCCCCTCTGACCCTATTTTACTTCCTTATAAGGATCGTCGTACGGACCATGAGGCGGAGCTTGGATATGTGGTCGGTAAAAAGGCGAAAAATGTAAAGGTGGAAGAGGCAAAAGATTATATCTTTGGTTATTTTGCCTTATTGGATATTTCCATTCGGGGCAATGAAGAGCGGACCTGGAGAAAGTCGTTTGATTCATTTACTCCGATTGGACCATGGATTGTGACTGCCGATGAAATCGAAGATCCTAATGACTTGGCCATGACATTATGGGTGAACGATGAAGTACGTCAGGATGGAAGTACAAAACATCTCATTTACGATTGCTATAAATGTTTTGAAGTGGCATGCGATAATATGACGCTCCTTCCTGGAGATATTGTGGCAACCGGTACCCCTGAAGGAGTTGGTCCGATTGAAGCGGGGGACTGTGTCCGCATTAAAATTGACCAAATTGGTGAATTCACAGTAGATGTTAAACTAGCCGGAGAAGTTTAAGCGATTGTAAAACTGAAAATAGTCTATTTTGCCTTATAATTCTAACCACAAGTAATTATTAAATATTAAAAAAAGGAGAATCTCATCTATGGAAAAAGTAAATAAATGCGATGTAATAGTTGTTGGAGCTGGCCCGGTTGGTTTAGTAGCGGGTCTTGCATTGAAACAAAAAGGGATTTCTTCTGTAGTAATTGAAGCGGATCCACATGGCCGTCCTCGTCCGGGCAGCCGGGCGATCTATACTCACAGTGCGACTCTAAAACTTTTGGAAGAAATTTCGAAAGGACTTGGGTTCACACTAGGGCGCAATGGAATCATTTGGCCGGTTAAGCGAACGCTTTATAAAGGAAAAGAAGTGTATGTCCGTAATTATGGTTTTACGGATAATACCGATCAAAATAAATTACCCCATTTCACGGCATTGCACCAAGATGATATTGAAAAGCATATTTATGATGCCTGTCTTGACGCTGGTGTTGAATTCGTTTGGGGTTCACCAGTGGAAAAATTGGATATTACCGATGTTGGGGTGAGATTGACTACAAAATCCGGTGAAGTGTGGGAAGCACAATACATTATTGGCAGTGACGGATCACATTCTGTTGTAAGAGAACAGGCTGGTTTAAAATTTGAAGGACCACGAACGGCAGATACATTCCTTGTAGTTGATGTAAAGGAAGATGAGGAAAATCCCCTACCGCTTGAGCGTACATTTCATTATCAACATCCAGCCATGGGAGGAAGGAATGTGATGTTTGTTCCGTTTAATGGCGGCTGGCGTGTGGATCTTCAGCTTTTAGAAGGGGACAATCCGGATGACTATACAAATATCGAGGGTGTCAAAAAGTGGCTTCCAAAAGTGATGGATGCTAAATATGCTGAGCGTATTACATGGGTATCTACATACCGTTTTCATCAGGTTGTTGCCAATTCCTTTACAGATGAAAAAAGGCGAATTCTTCTCGCCGGTGAAGCAGCCCATTTGTTTGCTCCTTTTGGTGCCCGTGGATTGAACWCCGGTGTACCGGATGCAATTATTTCTGTACGGGGGATTGAGAAAGCACTTCAATCTAATTCTGAAACGGAGCGGAAAGCAGCAGTTGATGCAGCAGCAACTGAAAGACGGATTGCCGCAAAGTGGAACCGCGACGGATCAACCACTGCATTGCATCACCTTCAAGG
>NZ_JBFUIB010000501.1:0-2598 GCF_056402095.1 Peribacillus sp. P4_C12 | reverse complement strand
ATAAAGCGGTGAGTGATATCATTATAAAATAACACAATTTACCTTTTTTCGGAAATAACAACAATATTGAACCGTTTAATTAAATTGAATGTGGAGAAGTGAACATGTCGAACATTCTATCCTATTTATCTTTTGTTATGATTGCAATAATATTTGTCCTATTTTTATTTATGCTAGTTGGTTGGCGTTGGATTATGAAACGTATAGTTAAGAAGATGGGAAAAATCATTTTAACCGACAGCTATCAAGAAAATATTATGGAGTTGATGCCAGGCCTAAGGCATATGGGCGTTCAAAATATGCTTGAAAATAGCTTGCGTGCAGAAACAGGCGACTTACTGCATCGCCCGCTTGGCTCTTCAAAAAAATGGCCACATTTGGATCCAATTACCTTTATCCCTGCACAAACGACACCGTTTCCTATTGATGGTGAAGAAGACGTTGATGTCAAGGTAACCATTGGACCAAAAGCAAAAAAACCAATGAAAATAAAAATTCCTCTTATGATTACAGGGATGGCCTATGGTATCGCACTTAGTGAACAAACGAGGCTTTCTTTGGCGGAAGCAGCAAAAAATGTAGGAACCGCGATTAATTCCGGAGAAGGCGGAGTAATACCTGAAGAATTAGATAAAGCAGGAAAATATATTTTACAATTTTCAAAAACAGAATGGTCAAAGGAAGAAGATCTTATTAAGCGTGCCGACATGATTGAAATTAAGTTCGGACAAGGAGCATTATTTGGGATGGGTGGGAAAATTTCACCCAAAAATTTAACAGGTCGGGCTCGTGAAGTGATGGGGCTAAAAGAAAATGAGGATGGAGTCATTTTTGAACATTTTTTTGAAAATCAAACATTGAAAGATATTAAAAAACTCGTTAACGAACTTCGGAGTATAACTGGTGGTGTTCCCATTGGTGTAAAAATGGGGGCAGGGGGGAAAATTGAAGAAGATATAGATCATTTAATTGAACTTGGTGTTGATTTCATAACGATTGACGGCGGCCAAGCAGCCACACATGGTGCACCACCGATTTTATCCGATGACATGGGAATACCAACATTGCATGCAGTTGTCCGGGCTGTTAATCATTTAGAAAAGAGAAAAATGAAGGGACAAATTAGTTTAATTGTCTCAGGAGGGCTATTAGTACCTGGGCACTTTTTAAAAGTACTTGCCCTCGGTGCTGATGCTGTTTATGTAGGATCTGCTATATTATTTGCTGTCTCCCATAATCAAGCATTGAAGTCTCTTCCCTTTGAACCACCTACACAAGTTGTTTGGAATCAAGGTAAATTCAAGGATCAATTTAAGATAGAAGATGGAGTAAAAGCAGCAGAGAAATTCTTTACAGCAAGTATAGAAGAAATGAAAATCGCATTAAGAGCGATGGGGAAACGCTCTTTAAAAGAGTTGTCAAAAAAAGATTTAGTTTCCTATGATGAATTGACTGCTAAAATGGTTGGAATTCCATTTTCATTTGAACCTTGGGAAGACAAACAAGAGAAATAAGTGAATACGTGCGTATGTACCTATTAGCAAATTTACGAAAAATAGGAAAAGAATTATGTATACCAACTTGTTTCATAAGCTTTTTGGGCAGAGGGATCCTGAACGACCTTATCGGAAAGAAAAAAAAGCTGCCTCCTCGGCAGCTTTTGCTGTTCCATTATAATAACCAACATAGGTTTACCTTTATCATGCATATAAAAACATGGACAAGGTAAAGATGGAATAATTGATGACTAAACAAACTCTTTTTTAGGAACTATGCTTTTTAAAGCCGTATGATTTACAAAGGTATTTGGATTTGTAATTACTATTTTTACTAAGGTTCTGACTGATTATAGATTTTATTTCTTTTTTCAACTATCTTACTAAGTAATTGTAAGCAGTGATATATCTACCCCATCTACTTATAGGTATTTTGATTAAGTAAACTAAAATATCAAATTAGACTAAGGTTTATAGCAAAAGCTTGTCTCCATTCATAGGATAAAGAAAGGCTGTAATCAATGTTATTGGATACAGCTTTCCCAAACGGGTTTTAAGTGTGGATGCCCTCATTTGTCATTACAAAAGGCGGTGTTTCTGCCCGTTCTAGGGTTTATATGAAGGGAGAGGCTAGAATTGCCAAATGTTCAATTAGTACCCTTCCAAGTAGAAGGAATAACAGAAAACACTTCGGAAGTTCCAAGAGGTATTAAAATGATTCGTGCACGCTCTATTTGGAGAGAAGGGTTTAAGGGTGAGAACATAGTAGTAGCCGTAATAGATACAGGATGCCAACCAGATCACCCTGATTTAATTGGTCAAATTATTGGAGGGTATAATTTCACTGAAGATTATTATAGTGATCCTTTCAACTTTGCCGATAATAACGGACATGGGACTCATGTCTGCGGAACCATTGCAGCAGCAGAAAATGGTTTTGGAGTTGTAGGTGCCGCACCTAAAGCGAAGTTGCTGGTACTTAAGGTTTTAACTGGATCAGGAGAAGGAACAACAGAAAACATTACTTCAGCTATTAATTACGCTGTCAATTGGACAGGTCCTAATGGCGAAAAAGTACGGGTTATCTCGATGTCATTAGGGG
>NZ_JBFUIB010000500.1:0-2606 GCF_056402095.1 Peribacillus sp. P4_C12 | reverse complement strand
GAATATTTACAAAATAATGGAAGTAATATTCCGAAAGTTATTCCTTCAACAGAAAATAACTTAGTTGAAATTGTTACGGGTCTTGATGGGACAAATTTTTATTGTTGTCTGTTTGAAAAAGCACCTGGAGCAAGGATGAAAGTAACTGATGAAAATTTTAACGAACATTTATTTTTTGAATGGGGGAAAACAATAGGCCAACTACATAAAAAAACAAAAAKTTACAAGCCTGGAACAGAATATAAAAGATTGAATTGGTATGAAGAAGAATTATTGAATGCAACACTCTATCATGTTGATGTTCCAGAGCATGTGATACACCAACAAGAATTAATTATTAAGAAATTAAATGCTCTTCCAGTTCATCAAGATAACTTTGGATTGATTCATTCTGATATTCATCACGGCAATTTCCATTATCATGAAGGTGAGATTTTTGTTTTTGACTTTGATGACTGTTCTAATCACTGGTTTGCAAGCGATTTGGCAATACCTCTGTATTATTTTATGTGGAGCTTAGAACGTGAGGGCGTAAATGACCTCGATGGATATGCTACCGAATTTATGAGGGAATTCATAAAAGGATATGAGACAGAAAATCACCTTGCACCTGAAGATTATGAAACAATACCTCTATTTTTAAAGTTAAGAGATCTAACTTTATATAGTTTTTTCTATAAAAAGTACGATTTAAAGAATACAGATAGTCAATTAAACAAAACAGTTCAAAAAATTGAACGGAGAATAAAAGAAAGTCGTCCTATTGTTCACTTCGATTCGAACGTGATTTTTTAAGAGATTGATGGTTCGCATGGAACAAATAGGAATAGTTAGGTAGGGGAAATTATGCAAATTAGACAAACTACTGATTATGAAAAAATTGCAAAATTAAATCGATATGTTCACAATTTGCATGCAAAGCTTTATCCCAGATATTTCAAGGAATATAACTATAGTGAAATTAAAGATACATTCAAAAGTTTAATCAACAACAACAGTTTTGTTTTCCTTCTTTTAGAAGATAATAAAGAATCACTTGGTTACGTGTGGATAGAGATTAGAAACTATCCAGAAAATGTTTTTAAAAATGGTTATAATTCTGTATATGTGCATCAGATTAGTATAGTTGAGAATCAAAAGAAAAAAGGTTATGGAACGAGGTTAATGGAAGAGGTATATAAAATAGCGAAAAGGAACGATATAGATTTAATTGAATTAGATTATTGGTTTGAAAACGATGATGCAAAAGAGTTCTATAAAAAACATCACTTTATAAAGTACAGAGAATTTGTTTATAAACAGTTATAGTTTATTGTTTAACTAACAGATGCGATACTTCAAATATACGAAGGTCGCTTTTTCTTATTAAAGTAATTAGGGAGTTTAAGAAGAACTTCATATTGTATCCCTTTTATTTATATTTAAGATTTAAAAAAATGAATGATACTAGGGGGACTATTATGAAGGTTAATCAAAGAACAACTTTTATTAATGAAAAAGAAGTTCAATACACACATATTGAAACCGGAAGTCCGGTTGTTTGTTTTATGTTTTCTGAAGCGGGTTACACGTATGAGAAGCCTTTATTTTATTATTCGACAATGACAATGCTTCAGATTCAGTATGATGTCGTTCATATTCATTATTCATACGGCCAGGATGTAATCAAGTTTCCATTGATAGATATCACAAAAATCATTGTTAATGATGTCAATCACATCATTACTGAGGTGTTTAAAAATCATCGATATCAAGAAACGGTATTTTTAGGAAAATCACTTGGTACTATTCCTATCATCAACGGACTTATGAAAATTGATATGAATATGAATATGAATATGAATTCTAAAATGATTTTGCTTACACCACTATTAAAGTTTGATTCAATTTTTGAAGCATTATTAAGTAGTAATCATTCAACCCTTATTGTTATAGGCGATAAAGACCCTCATTATATTTCTAGAAAAATCCAAGAAATTGAAAATAAAACAAATATAAAAATTGAAAAAGTCTCCAATGCTAATCATTCTTTAGATATTGAACCATTTAATACTTCAAAGTCCATTACAGTCTTAGAAAATGTAATGAAAAGAATAGACAAGTTCTTAAAATATAACTCTAATTCAGCTAACGGGTGCGATTCTTCATAAAGAAGGATACACTGTATTCATTGATCAGTGCGTTAACCACCCTGCAGGCTTATATTACTCTGTTCAGTAAAAATAAAAAAAGTAGCCATCCATGATGTGGATTGGCAACTTTTCTTATTGTCTTATTGATTTAGAGCTGATATATAACGTTCATAATAATTTTTTACTCATGTTGTACCAAATGACTCTTCCATGCTCTGAGCTTGAAACACCGCTGTTGAGGTATCCATAGTTTTCATAGAAGCGAATTAAGTTCTCTTTACAAGTAAGTGTAATCGTTTCACGTTTGTTCGCTCTCGCTTCTTTTTCAAGATGAGCAAGTAACGCGGATGCCACGCCTCGTTTTTGGAAATGCGGGGACACCGCTAACCCTAAAATAGTTTGATGACCACCAGACGCTGGGTTTACCTGTATCTCACTAAATAAATCATCTGTAATGAACGCTGTGTCAATGAC
>NZ_JBFUIB010000499.1:0-2612 GCF_056402095.1 Peribacillus sp. P4_C12 | reverse complement strand
AAGGAGAACCAGTGTGTATTACCCATTTATATAGTGAGTTTAATGAATTAGGTTATTATTTCGCCGACACTTTTGTAAGTCAATTCAAAGTTTATCTAATAAACTTAAAAGAAGCAGGAAACTCTTGCAAAGCAGGTATAGAAGAGGAATTAAGTATGAAGGAAACCTCTAAGGATTTAGAGGCTATTAGAGAAGCTTTAAATTATAATAAATGGTGCTTTGCAGGGCATTCAACTGGAGGAATGCTTGGTTTAATTTATGCAACAATGTTTCCAAAATCTCTGACAAAACTATTAGTTGGAGGAGCAACTGCTACTAAAAGATATATGGAACACGAAGGCAGTATTTATAGTCCTCGTAGTCCACTAAATAAAAAACTAAAAAAGATTTTTGCCGTATTAAAATCTCCTGACTCTACCACTGAAGAGCGAAGAAATGCTAACAGAGAATGGACTAATATGTCTTTATATAACATAGAAAGATGGGATGAATATTTTAAGAAACCGAGCAGTGGAAAAGTTGTACAAAAAAGGCTAGATTATTATTCCTTTAATGACTTGCCAAACTACGACATTCAAAATGAACTGTATCAGGTTACTATCCCGACCATTGTTTATTGTGGAAGATACGATGCCCAATGTCCTCTTGTTTTTTCTGAAGAAATAAATGCAGGTTTAAAAAATTCCAAACTTTATATTTTTGAAAAAAGTAATCACGTACCGTATTTAGAAGAGAAAGAAAAATTCCTTCAGATGGTTTCTGATTTCAAAGGACTGACAACGAAAACCTATTCTTAATGAACTAACGGGTGCGTTAGTTCTATAAGGGGTACCGCCAGCAAAACGCGGATTTCGTACGCTAAGGATTAAAATACCTAAAACAAAGGCTTTTTTATACGCTAAGGCTGTTCATTCTATACAACATAAATACAATTATGTTGCATTAAATAGCTGAAAAAGTGCCATTTATCGCTTTTACGCAACACAATTTACCTGAAATACAAAAAAATTAATGCAACACAACTCTTAGCGTACGTTTACCGCGTTTTGCTGTCTGGACCCCTTAAAGAAAATAAAGAAGTTGAATTAGTAAAAAACGCTAAAATGTTTCAATGCGTTGTTCGTTTCTTCTTCCGTAATGCCGATATAACGCAGGGTAACGGATGGATGAGAATGATGCAGAATCCGTTGCAGCATCGCAATATCCTTTGTGGCTTTATATAACCAATAGGGAAGATGCATTATTATTTGCCGAAACACCATTGCTAAATTTATACTTTGATAAGTTTATTGTTTTTCCCCAATAGTAAGCGTTGTTAAACCTAATATAGCCTCCACYTGAATWCKYATGTTGATACAAGTAAGTTGWTCCTKTACTAGCTGTACTGATTGAGGATATARCGTCATTCCAAGATCTTCCCCACSAATAAGKAATATCAGWGWTAGCATATCCTACCCTGAGAGAACGGTACGATCCACTTTTATTATCACCTGTATAAAAATCAGTACAACAAGWCCCAGATCCCAAAGTTTCAAAGTTACTGGATACAATCGATTCTTTCTCTACTTTCTTTTCATTTTTGATATAATCATCTACTTTTTGCTGTGTTGTAAACCCTAAACGAACTTCATTCCCCTGTTCGTCCCCWGTATAGTAAATATGTTTGACTTTGGGATCATTTGCATTTGTCGATACCTGTTTCCCATCAATCAAATCGTACTGACTTTCCCCGGCCGCAAAAGATACATTAGAAAAAGAGAAGATCGCTAAGAAGGTAACAGCAACAGTAMACATGAGACTGTAAATCGTTTTCACTTCAACCACTCCCTATTTATAAATTACACACCAGTTAAATATAGTCGAATTCATTTTTTCTTTTAAGGTTCGAAATATTTAATCTGACTAGTTAATGTCATKAACAACCAACTCCTTTATACGTGTTATTTTTTAATACCAACYAGTYGGTATTAATCAATTTATTATATGATTAGAAATGTGTTACRATTAATGAAATATTCAGTTTTTTTAAAAAAAGGGGKTTTTTATGTTAAATCATCATCAAAAACAATCAGAAGAAACCATCAACAAATTAATGCGATCAGGAATTGAATTGTTTTCTAAGCAAGGCTATTCTAGTACAAGCATTAATCAAATTGTAAAACATGCTGGTTATTCTAAAGGTGCTTTCTATGCTCACTTTTCGACTAAAGAGGAATTTATGCTTAAGTTGATAAAAGAAGGTATAGATTTTTATTTTGAAGATTTAAAGGAAGCACTGAATCAAAAAGATGGCGATTTGCTAAATAAATTTAAAGAACACTCTATGCGTTTGGTAAATGAGTCTTATAAAAAAGGGTCTTCTCCTATGCTTCTTCAAGGATGTATGGTTTCGAATGAATTGCCTCAAATTAAAGAAAGGCTAATTCTCCAAATGGAGGAATGGAGGTCATTTCTTACACATTTTTTTCAAGAATTGAAGGACGAAGGTATTGTTGGCAGTCCATTAGATGCTAGAACTTTAGCGACGGCTAGCATGGCTCTTTTTAATGGATATAATGTGCAACATTTTGTTGATAATCGAATTCAAATACAGGACATGTTAAATGTTTTTT
>NZ_JBFUIB010000498.1:0-2624 GCF_056402095.1 Peribacillus sp. P4_C12 | reverse complement strand
CCATTACATAGACCATAGAACATTGGATTGATGGTTGCGACTGGAATTCCCTTTTCTTTTCCTGCTTCCTGTAACTTAGAAAGAAGATATCGAACCTGTGGACCTAATAAAATGACATCAGCCTTATCCATTTCGTTGTTCACTTCTGCAGAGCCAACAGCCCATATTTTACAATCTACTCCTTGTTTCTTTGCACTGTCTTCCATCTTGGTAACTAGCAAACTTGTAGACATTCCGGCTGAACAACATAATAAGATATTCATTGAAATTACCCCCCTTTTTAATAATTGATTATTCTGTATTTTTACAATAAATGAAATCACATATTTTTTGCTTAACCAATGATTTGTCTTTTTCATATCACTCTCCTTAAAAGATAATTACTAAACTGGGTATTATTGCCTCTGTATTTATATTGTAGTTACAAATATACAAAATATCAACACAAATTTTTATTTGTTACTACAAATTTATTATTTAATGTTGATTATTGAACTTATCCGAGATAATCTTAATGTATATATTGGAAAGAGTTTAGGAGGAATCACTTTGGAAACCATGAATAAAGAAGCGGCATTGCATTCCATAGTTAAGGAATCAATTATCGATCTAATAAAAAACGGCGAATATCAAACGAATACAAAATTACCAACTGAAGCGGAGTTTTGTAAAATATACGGAGTAAGCAGGACAACAGTTCGCACTGCTTTACAGCAATTGACTGTCGAAGGCTATATCTATCGTGTTCAAGGCAAAGGGACTTTCGTTTCGGAAAATAAAGTGAAGCAATTTCTTACAAGCACGGTTGAAAAGTTCTCTGAGCAAGTCACGATGCAAGGGAAAAACCCCTCTACAAAGGTCATAAGCTTAAAGGTTATTGAAGCAAACGCTACCCTAGCCAATCTTTTCAAGCAAAACGTAGGTGATCCTGTCAACAAGCTAGAGCGTGTGCGTTACGTAAACGATGTCCCACTTCAATATGAAATAGCCTATCTACCTTGGTACAAAACGCCTGGGCTGAATATTGAAGCCTGTGAAAAATCACTCTTTAATGTTCTTGAAACACAGTTTAGTTTAAAAGTAAAAAAAACAGTCGAACACTTAGAATTTTCCCTTGCCGATGACTCCATTTCAGATAAGTTAGAAGTCCCTAATGGTTCACCCTGTTTTTCATTAGAAACATACACATATGAGAATGATGGATCGGTTATTGAATTCTCTAAGACCCTCTTTAGAGGCGACCGTGCACACTTTGTTATTGAACGAAACTATTAAAATATTTAAACACTAAAAAAAGACGGATACTTGCTTCAATAAGGCAATTCGTTTTTTTATATGTAATTCTCTTAATCTAAGGAAATCTAAGGAATATAATGTTCCCTATATTTATTGTGCCATATGAAGTTTTCTCTAATTCATTTAAAAAGGTTAATTCAATATTTTATTTAATCATGGTTTTTCAAATACAAAAACACAGCAATCATTATAAAGATTGCTGTGGCTAATAATATAGACTTTACCAAGATTATTCTACAAAGCTTTAATATAAAAAGGTGTTTATTGCTGAACTCCAATTCATACTTATTTATGATTTCTCAATCCTTCGGAGATGTATACATTCAATTAATAGACTTGTCAGGATATTATCAAACACCGATTTGTTTAATATCGGTAGTCTTGATATTTTTCAAGCGCTTTATATCCAAGCGAATCAATATAGAGATGATCAAAGCAACCGCGAAAAAACCTGTGAAAACGATTAAGCTTTGGGAATAGCTACCTGTTGTTTCTCTAATCCATGAAGCGAACATCGGTCCAACAAGACCTGCTGCTGCCCATGCCGTTAAAATATACCCATGAATAGCACCTAACTGCTTTGTTCCGAACAAATCACCGATATACGCTGGAATCGAAGCAAACCCTCCCCCATAGCAGGTATAAATAATTGCTAATAAAATTTGAAAAACAACTGGATTATCCGTAAATGTCAAGAGTGGGAATGCGATGACTTGTATGGAAAAAAATACGGTATACGTATTCGGGCGACCAATGAAATCTGACACAGATGCCCAACCTATACGTCCAAGGCCATTAAAAGCACCAAGAACCCCCACTAGGGCAGCTGCTGCAACGGCACTCAATCCAATACTTTCCTGAGCAAGTGGAGATGCTGCTGAAATGATAGCAATCCCACAGGTAATATTAATAAACAGCATGAGCCAGAGATAATAAAAACGTGTTGTCTTTACTGCCTCGTTTGCCGTTAGTTGCGAAAGATCCTGCAATGGCTTCACTTTTCCCATTTTAATTTTTTCTTTATACCCATCAGGTAGCCAGTCTTTCTCCGGGGGCTCCAAGTAAAGAGATGAAGCTATCATTATAATAAAGTAAGCGGTTCCAAGAGTAAAAAAGGTATTAGCAATTCCAATAGAACCAATCAAACTTTGAATGATTGGTGAGTTAATCAGTGCAGCAAATCCAAAGCCCATAATCGCTAGACCAGTCGCTAGCCCCCTACGATCTGGAAACCACTTCACTAAGGTCGATACAGGGGCGATATACCCTACGCCAAGTCCGATTCCACCGAAAACTCCATATGCAATATAAAGTAAAGGCAATGATTC
>NZ_JBFUIB010000497.1:0-2626 GCF_056402095.1 Peribacillus sp. P4_C12 | reverse complement strand
GATCATTGCAAATGATTCTGACTGCGAGAAATAGGAACCACCCGGTCTTAATGTAATTGGTTCTTTTCCGGCATTCACGAGGTCCATATCTTCTTCACCAGGTTCAGGTTTTGGACCTAATCCAAGAAGACCATTCTCACTATGGAAAATGATTTCTCGACCTTCAGGAATGAAATCGGCTACAAGCGTCGGTAAACCAATCCCTAGATTCACGAACCATCCATCTTCTAGATCCATCGCTACTCGAGAAGCCAATTCAGGCATTGTCCATCCAATTACTTGTTGTTGGTCTTTACTCATTCACTAACACCTTCCCTTCATGTTGCGCTTCAGCTTGCACTAAACGATGTACGAAGACACTCGATGTTACGATTGTTTCTGGATCGATTTCTCCGACTTCTACAATTTCGTTTACTTCAGCAATTGTTGTTTTTGCCGCTGTCGCCATCACAGGGTTAAAGTTGCGCTGTGTCTTCCGGTAAACAAGATTGCCCCAACGGTCAGCCCGATGTGCTTTAATAAAAGCGTAATCGCCTTTGATTGCATGCTCTAAGAGGTGCATTTGGCCATCGAATGTACGCGTTTCCTTACCTTCTCCAAGTTCGGTATGGGCCCCTGTTGGAGTGTAAAAGGCTGGGACTCCTGCTCCACCTGCACGGATTCGCTCCGCTAATGTTCCTTGAGGGGCAATTTCTAATTCTATAGTTCCTTTTCTGAGACGCTCAATCAGATCATCAGCGTGTGGACCAACAGGGAAAGAGCAGATAATTTTTCGTACTTGATTGTTGCTAATAAGCGCTGCCACACCGTCGCTAACTGCGCCAATATTATTTGATACAACCGTAAGATCCTTAGCTCCCTGCTCCACAAGGGCGGCAACAAGATATGACGGTAATCCGCTTCCCCCAAATCCACCAACGAGCAACGTTGCTCCATCCTGCATATCTGCAACGGCTTTTGCTGCATTTTCAAACTTCTTCTGGATCATTTAGATTTTCCCCCTCTCATTTATGTGCAACAATAAGTTCTTCTTTATAACCATGCATCGTTACAAAGTACGCGCAAGGTAAGTTCCGTGGATCCCCTGTATAGCCAATCTCATCAGCAATAGATCCAAACGGTCCATATAGTCCATCATTTTCAGTGAACTGTGCATCTATCGATAAATGTCGCTGAACAACGTCGGCCAGCTTCGCATCCATTTCTAGACTTGCTCGAAGCACAGCAGCAACCTCATCTCCATCTACCTGTGGATTGACAATCGCTCCGTTTGCGTTCCTAAAATGATGTCCTAAGTACAAGCGCTTCGGACGCACTTCTTCGAGAAGATGCTGTAAGCTTTGGCGATAGTGAGCAGGGTGTTCAATTGTAGGAATCCTACTTTGCGCCCCACCATACATTTGCACAGCGTCGGCTGCAAAAGCCCAGTTCATGCCATCAAGGACAAATGTCACCGATCCGATAGAGTGTCCTGGCGTTTCCACTACCGTAATCGACACATCACCACCAAGTAATAAGCGATCGCCACCAACAACCTCTACTGTTGGCTCCAGATCTTCTCCGATATCGTTGAGCAGGATGGCTGTATGCTTTTCCTGCGTTTCCGCATCCAAGTATTGTCCTTGAAGCTGTTTGTAATCTGTAATGTGTGCACTACGATTACGTAGTAAATATGCTTCCTTCTGAGGAATCACAACTTCTGCGCACCCCCTTGTTTTCTCCCAAATCGCTCGGGCACCACCAAGATGGTCAACGTGCCCGTGAGTCAGAAGAATCCAGCGTATATCCTCAATGCGTAGGCCATGCTCGGCAAGAACTGTCTCAATTTCCTGTGAAGCTGATGATGCAATTCCTGTATCAATAAGTGCAGGCTCCGGTGCGTCGATATAGTAGGCATACGTAGATGTTCGACCAAATTTACATTCGATCGGTATAACACGTACTGAATTTGTCATGTTTTTCACCCCTATAATCTAGTTTATGACCACAACACCTTATATTTAAGAAGAGGTACTGTGGATGTTCTTTAGCAGGAGATGCAGTCAATTCAGCACACCATTATTTCGTTAATTTGTTTGTAACGTCGAATTCTTTAGGAATTACCGGTAATACTAAACGTGATGGGTGCTCTGCATCACGATAGATTTTGTGCGCTGTCGCACGTCCACACGGTAAGTGGTAGCTATCTGGTGGTAATAATTTTGCATCTTCTCCATCAAGTGGTTCGTTACATGCAAGCTCTAGTTCAATACGATGTCCTGGTTTAATTAAGAATGAGAATGGATATAACCGAATCGCATACTCGATAATTTCACCAGGTGGTACTGGTACCACACGTTTGTGTGGATGCCAAGGCTCACCGTATGTTGATTTTTCTTCATTTAGTTCCCGATGAGATGCTTTTAAATAACCTGATGTCATTAACGTACGTTTGCCACCTGGATCTACCTCATAAAGCTTCGCAATGAARTTTGTATCATCTGTATCGATTTCTACATGGATATATAATGCCCCTGTACCTGTCATTTCTGCACGCTCTAGGAATTTATCACTCGTCCATTTAATCGTTTCGGATGTTGTTGTTACTGTTAATGGCGCTTGGTAGAAGCCCAAGCGCCATTAACAG
>NZ_JBFUIB010000496.1:0-2637 GCF_056402095.1 Peribacillus sp. P4_C12 | reverse complement strand
GCCCATTCGATGATAAAAGGGAAGATGGAAAACTCGTAAACTAAAATTACATAATTTGCTAAATGTGGATTATTCCATTAAGATAATCTGCTAACCTTTTCTTTCTAGTTTACATAACACTTATTATAGGAAGTAATATTTTAATTGTTAATTTCGTCTCATATCTTAAGAAAACTTAACAAAGTGAGACGGAAACTCAGATTTTTATTATTTATAATCTGTTTTATTTATTAATTTTAGAAATTACATTTAGTTAGAACAAATCAAATAATTATCATATATCATAATTTCGTTAAAAATTTGATTGATTTAGAATCTCAGCATTATAATGTGTTTTTTATTTTTCATTATTGCGGTTCTTACTAATTTCACAGAAAGTTCAATTCTTATGTAATTTAATTTACTTTTACTTAATTCTATAATTATCTGCTAATTTCTTCTGGCTACGTATATAAATGATTTTCAATCTTTATTTTAACCAGGATCTAATATTTCATTCGTAGTTTATTTCGGATTTCTCCCAAATTAAATCCAGCATTAATTATCACAATGTTTCCTCACGATTTGTTTACAAAAAGCTCTTACAAATTCAGCAAATATTTTGCTCTGTACTTGGTATCCTTCAACGTAAAAAATCAAAAAGAAATAAAATGACGAATTTATTATTCTGAAATATATAAATATCAGCAAAATGAGAAATATTTCGGGTTAACACTTCGAATAAGTTATATTAAAATAATTTATATACAAAAAAAAACGGAAATTCCTTATTGAATTGAATAAATCCATCAAAAATTATGCAATTGTTTAATTAACAACCTGAAATATCATAAGTTCCGCTTACCAATAAGAAATAATAAGATAGTCTTCTCTCTCTACCCACATAATTCTCATAATACCGTTAATATGTTTTATTATTAGTTAACTGTTTATTGCTAATGCTACTTAAACAAAGTTGTGTTTGAAAAAGCTGTTAGAGGAACGGTTAGCATAAATAACTTTCAGAAATATGTTAATAAATATCAAACATTTTGATCAAATATTAAATCCGCTCTTAGGTAGATTAATGCTGAATTAATTAACCATTCTTATTAAGCACACAAGGAAATAATGATGGAGAAAAACAAAGTAGATCCGCTTTCATATGATCAAACTTAATTACATCATAATAAAGATATTATGACTTATAATGTTAAACATAACATTACGTTTGAGTCTCTTTTCCGCTATATTAAACACAATCATGCTCAAATAGCTACTAAGTCATTTCAAGTAGTATTCTGTAATGTACTTAAAAATCACTAAACAACTAAGCATTTCGAGAAAAGGATACGAAATACAAAGATTCAGCTATCAGAGAGTACTTTCGCATATTACGCGATAATTAATAGCTTTAAGGTAAAATAAGTTACTGAATATGAAAACAATATGATCTTTTCAACATATAGCTTTGTAAACCTTAACATTGATTTTTAAACATACAAAAGAGACCACTTATTGTGGCCCCTTTTGTATCTGTTTTACGAAATTTAATAAAGGCATGCAATCAATCCGTATCTTAGTTTCATTTAGGTCTTGTAGCTCTTATTTTCGGACTTTCACCTAGCTCACGAGAAAACTCTTCATTAACACGTTCCGGTTCTATTTTTAAGTTTTTGGGAGTTTGAGGTAATGATTTTTTTCTGCTAGATGATTTTTGATTGTTTGATCTTCCCATAATATTGCCTCCTAACTAAATTTTAATCATTATTAGTATGGCTAGGAATCACGATTATATATCTTTAGATTAGCTCATGAACAAATATTTTATCTTAATAACAGTTTTTTTGGACAGCTCCTTCTTATACTACTAACGTATGAGTTAGTTCATAAAAAAAAGCGATCCTTATTTAAGAATCGCGCTCTTTTATTGAACCCTTTTTTAGGTATTACCTTATTCAAAAAATGCACTTGGATATTCAACAACTCCTGAAATATTATAAAGAGCATTTTCTTGCAAYTCCAATGCCATAAATGCCTCTTCTGGTACTTCGAAAGGTGCTTTTATTCCCCATAAAGATGTTTTTTCAAACCCGAATTTCGGATAATACTCTGGGTGCCCTAGTACAACAACAGAATTGTATTCAAGTTCTTTTGCTTTTTTTAATGCTTCAAGAATTAAGAGTCTTCCTATACCTTTATTTTGATACTCTGGCAAGACTGAAACAGGAGCAAGGGCAAGTGATTCAGCAAATTGATTGTCATTATTAATTTTTATTTTAGATAAAAGAATATGGCCAACAATTTCTTTATTCACGGCCACTAAAGATAAATTTGGAATAAATGCGTCGGACTTTCTAATACGAGACACCAATTCATGTTCTTTTTTATCACTAAACTCCATATTAGCAAATGCACTTTTTACAACTTTTTCAGTAATTTTATAATCCTCAGATAGTTCCCGCCTAATTGTAATGCTCATTTATAAATCTCCTAACTCATATAGCTTATATTTTTAAATTAAGCCGTATTTTATCATATTTTTTTCGTCAACTAACCTGATCCTTTATTTACTTAAGAAAGAGGTTGCAACAGCAGAACTTCCCTTTAAGTAAAGCATCAATGACCTGGTTTAGTTGAGTAATCTATGTAGAGAAT
>NZ_JBFUIB010000495.1:0-2644 GCF_056402095.1 Peribacillus sp. P4_C12 | reverse complement strand
GTCATGTGTTCACCCTTAGCAGRGGGAATGGATGCCTTCTACATAAATGCAGGACTATTTTTAAAATAGGAAATAAAGTAAAAAAATTCCTTAGAAAATGGTATGTGTTGTCATGTTTTTTGAACATCGGTTATAATGAAATCATTGGGAAATTATGAACGGCGATTTTTTAAGGAGGATATTCGATTGGGTAAAGATAAAAATAATGGAATAAAAGTTATTTCTCTTGGAGGACAAGGGGAACTTGGTAAAAATATGTACGTCATTGAGGTAAATGAAGACCTCTATCTTCTTGATGCAGGATTAATGCTGCCAGAAGAAGAAATGTTGGGAATTGATGCGGTAATTCCTGACATTTCTTATTTGATGGATAATAAAGAACGGGTACAGGGGATTTTCATTACCCATGGTCATGAAGACCATATGGGTGCGCTTGCTTATGTATTAAAATATTTACCGGTACCTGTTTACGGTACAAAGCTTACACTTGCTTTAATCAAAACAAAATTAAAGGAAGACGGCTTTAATGGCAGGGCAACATTTACTGAGATCGATTCAGATTCTCTTTTAAGTTTCCCTCAAGCAGCCGTGTCCTTTTTCAGGACAAACCATAGTATTCCCGATTCTGTCGGAGTTGTAATCCATACGCGTGAAGGAGCCATCGTCTATACAGGGGATTTCAAATTTGATCAAGCTGCAACCGATCTTTATAAACCAGAAATCGGTAAAATGGCAAGTATTGGAGAAGAGGGTGTCCTTTGCTTGCTATCTGATAGCACAGGAGCGGAAAGACCGGGTTATACGCCATCTGAAGCAGTTGTGTCAAGGGATATTACAGAAGCCTTCCATGCAGCTTCTGGAAGAATTATTGTTGCTTGCTTTGCTTCAAATATTAATCGAATTCAGCATGTCTTCAATGCAGCGGCGGCTAGTCGAAGGAAAGTGGCTGTTGTGGGTAAAAGCTTGCAACGTGTTTATGAAACAGCCTTAAATCTTGGATACTTAAAGGTCGAGGAAGAGCTGATTATCCCGGTCAATGAAATTAACAAGTATGATGATCGTGAAATCGTTGTATTATCGACTGGGCATCAAGGAGAGCCTATTGCAGCGCTTCAAAAAATGGCGAAACAGACTCATAAGCAGGTAACGATTAAAAAGGGAGATACAGTCTTGATAAGTGCATCCCCCTTACAGGGCGGCGAACTTATTTTATCGAAAACCGTTGACTTACTTTACAGGGTAGGTGCAGAGGTAGTATCTGCTAGTAAATATAAAGTGCACGTAACGGGTCATGGCAGTCAAGAAGAACTGAAAATGATGATTAACTTGATGAATCCTAAATTCCTTATCCCAGTACATGGAGAATACCGTCATTTATATGCCCATCAAAAAGTAGGAATTGCTGCAGGGGTAAAACGGGAAAATATCGTGATTGCTGAAAAAGGTGATGTCATCGAACTAAAAGGTGACAAAATGGGCCTATCCGGCAAAGTCACTGCAGGAAATATCTTAATTGACGGGAGCGGTGTTGGAGATGTGGGTAATATCGTACTCCGTGATCGTCGCTTGTTATCACAGGATGGCATTTTAATCGTCGTTGTCACATTGAACCGTCAAGATAAAAGTATTGCAGCTGGCCCAGAAATCATTTCACGAGGTTTCGTATATGTACGTGAATCAGAAAAAATGATTGGGGAAGCTACTGAGATTGTAAGTGAAATCGTGAAGAAAAATGGATCGCGCCAACCTTTCGATTGGTCTACTCTGAAACAGGAAATGCGTGATGCCTTAAATCAATTCTTCTATGAAAAAACGAAACGCCGTCCAATGATTTTACCAATAATCATGGAGTATTAAGTAAAAAAAACCTGACAAATTATTGTCAGGTTTTTTTTTATCTAAGTGAAACCTCTTTATCTTGAAGAATGAAGTCTGAGACTCGTGACATAATAAAGCTATAGGCTTTAGAGAAAGGGGTTGGCATAGTGGATAATGCACCATTACCAAATGAAAATGAAGGCCGGCAGGAAGGTAAAAATTCGACTTTGATTGAAAAAATCCAGCAGCTGGGAACTACAAACGTCCCGCAACTATCACAGGACTCAAAAATCCATTGTTTGACGATCATTGGACAAATTGAAGGACATATGCAGCTGCCGCCTCAGAATAAAACGACCAAATATGAACATGTTATTCCACAAATTGTGGCAATTGAACAAAATCCAAATATTGAGGGACTGCTAGTTATTTTAAATACAGTAGGAGGAGACGTTGAAGCGGGGCTAGCCATTGCCGAGATGTTGGCATCCCTATCCAAGCCGTCCGTGTCGATTGTACTTGGCGGGGGCCATTCTATTGGTGTTCCGATTGCTGTTTCCTGTGACCATTCCTATATAGCTGAAACAGCGACTATGACTATTCATCCTATACGTTTGACAGGTCTTGTCATAGGAGTGCCGCAAACCTTTGAGTACTTGGATAAAATGCAAGAACGAGTTATTAAATTTGTTACGAGGCATTCCAACGTCACGGAAGAAAGTTTTAAAGACCTAATGTTCGCTAAAGGAAATCTAACCCGAGATATTGGCACGAATGTGATTGGTGCCGAGGCGGTTGAAATTGGGATGATTGATGATGTTGGTGG
>NZ_JBFUIB010000494.1:0-2650 GCF_056402095.1 Peribacillus sp. P4_C12 | reverse complement strand
CCTTTGAGGTCTCTCGTTATTATTCAAAAATATCCCATTTTAAGTTAGATGTTTTAGCGCTTCTCTCTTGCTAAGAGGTTTTAATTGATGATTTAAAACAAATGATTTCACGCTCTCGGGGTTAGTTTTTCCATATTGACGTAACACCCAACCAATTGCCTTTTGAACAAAGAATTCATCGCTATTTGCTCGTCTTATTATGTAACGGAATAGGCGTTCTTCATCCGTTCCGCCTTTATAGTGTAGTTGATATAATATCGCTGATCTTTGCAACCAAATATTCTCATCTTCAATCCACAAATCGGAGTATTGAGGAATGAGTTTAGGATAAGTTGAAAACATATAGCCCATGATATGAGGAGAAAGTACATCTACTGTATCCCACCATGACTTACTTACAATCAAATTGACTAACCAGGGCATATCCTCAGCGCAGAGGTTCTTTTTTTCCTTTTCAAGAATATCAAGGGCTGCCTTTTGGTATTCTCTTTCTGGGAGGTCCCAAAGCATAAGAATGATATCTTTACGATTACTTTCCGTTGGCAATCCGTGTTCCTTCATAAACTGTTTAGTTAATGTTCGACGAATAGGGGATCGAATTCCCAAAAATTCAAATTGGTTCCTCAAATATTTTTTAGACCATTCTGCATATTCCACATCAGTGTGTTTTGAATATACATTAACCAGTTCTTGAATATAAGAATTCATAAATACCTCCATAATTTAATACACTTTGAAAGATGTTTCCCAAAATTGATTTCCCTTCATGTAACTTTATCGTGATATGTAAGGACCACTAGGAAATTAAAACCCTTGGAACTAACACTAACCTAAAGTTCCTGCTTTATCGACAGCAGTAAAAAGCAACCTGTTTATTCCGTTTGGAAAAACAAGGCTGCCTATTATTTTCATCTTCTCATTTCATTTTGATGCAAAAAGAGTAAAAAGAATTCATTGGGACAACAAAGTATTTCAATTAACATATATAGCTTTTTTCCCTTGACTGCTTTCCAGCGCTGCATCAATGATCTTAATGACGGATAGCCCCTCTTCCGATGTGACAGGAGCCTTTTTCCCCTCAAATATACTTTCTGCAATTTCTTTATAATATGTTAAATAAGATCCATGTAAAGATTGTATTGTTTCATGTTTCTCTTTTTCTCCATCAATCGTAACCAACTGACCATAGAATTGCGGATTATCTGCACCCCAAGAGTTATCTATAGGCTTTTTCCCCTCACTAAGCGCAGCCTCTTGTCCATCAAGCCCGTATTTAATAAAAGTTCCTTTACTTCCATGTACCTGAAACCGCGGTCCATTAGTCGGAACGATTGACCCTGAATGCAATATCACTCGCAGCTTTTCGTACCCTAAAATAACATGGAAATAATCATCCGTTTCTGCATTCTCTCTTTGCGCAAAAACATCTGCCCATACGAATTGTGGCCAACCAAATAAATGTAAGGCTTGATCAATTAGATGTGAGCCTAAATCATATAGCATGCCAGCTCCTGGACCCTGCTTTTCTCTCCACCTATCTCTAACCACTGGTCTGAAGCGATCATAATGGACCTGATATGTATTGATTTCTCCAAGTACACCATCATTCATAAGTTTTTTAATTGTCAAAAAATCATTATCCCATCTTCTGTTATGATAGATACTTAAAAGAAGCTCCCTTTCCTCAGCAATCTTTATGAGCTCCTCTGCCTCCCATGTTTCTACTACCATCGGCTTTTCCAAGATAACATGTTTTCCAGCAAGTAAACTTTGTTTAGCCATTTCATAATGCAAACCGCTTGGTGTCGTAATAACTACTAAATCAATTACTGCATCTTCTAAAACTTCTTCTAAGCTACTTACTACTGCCACGTGCTTCAAATCCTGCTGCACTTTTTCCTTTTTAGAGCTTACTACTTTCGCTATTTCAAATTGCTCTAAAACACTTAGCAAAGGCGCGTGAAATGTAGCACCTGAAAGGCCGTATCCAACTATACCCACTTTAATTTTTCTCATTTTGCTTCCTCTCACTTTCTTGAATCTCTGAAACAATTAAAGGATAATATCCACATACTTTCACTCTAATTATTCGGATAGGTTTCTCTCAAAAATTTTACAGATTGGTTTATTAACTCTTTTAAAACATTAAGATCAATATCTGCTACTTTATTTATGTAAACACAACTTTTTCCGGAAGTATGTTTTCCAAAGTCCTTTAATAATTCCTCTCGTTTTGTGTCACCCGTAGCAAAATATAAACTGATTTTTGCTTTTCGAGGTGAAAAACCTACAAGAGGAGCATCACCTTCATGACCAGATTCATATTTATAATGATATGTACCGAATCCAATAATACTCGGTCCCCACATCTTTGCTATAAAACCTGTCGTTTCAGTAAAAATATCTAATAATTGATATGCATCCTCACGCTTTTTGGGGTTGTCGACATTTTCAATAAACTCGATAACACTGCTGTCAGTTTCTTTGGTTTTTGGTTGGTACATTAGAATCTCTCCTATACTAAGGGATTTAATATATATTTTACAAAGATATCATACGCTTAAAATTCAGATCATTTGCTAAGCACAATTGCATTTGTTTTAGCAGGTATATTTATGTATTCACCAGGCTTATGGGTGCAGTATAAGGA
>NZ_JBFUIB010000493.1:0-2659 GCF_056402095.1 Peribacillus sp. P4_C12 | reverse complement strand
GAAACACTACCCTTTTTTGCGCACAAAAAAGAACAGAGAAGGGTAGCTTAGCTTAGCTTTCTCTACCCTTCTCTGTCCTTTTACCTGAGAGTTTAACCCTTTTTATATTAATAGGGCCTTTCCCCTTTGGTGGCGTACTACTTTATACGCGCTCTCCAGAGGTGCGTCCAGTTGTGGTTCCATCTACCTGAGAGATTTGTTCCAAGGGTCTTTTTGGAACTTGCTCCTTCGGTGGCGTGTCGCATTGCACTCTCCCACAACCGTCATTCGCTCATATTGAATTTTTATTATATTTAGAATAATTGGTAGAAATAAGATTGTCAAGATTTTCTTGTAAGCGTTAACATTATTTTTTTGAAAATTCTTACTTTATGAATGTCACATTATGGTCGTCCAGATTACTCACGGCTGCTTTTATCATCGTTTTTTTGCAAGTTGACTATTTTGGTAAAGTTAATAGTAGGTCACTGACTTTTGTCCGTTGCCTCTTAATTTTCCGCTACCTCTCCCTGATTCGACTGATCCGCATGATTTGCCTTCGTTTTCTGCATCTTATAAATCGCAATCAGCGAAATAAACCAAACAGGAGTTACGAACAAGGCAACACGAGTATCTTCCGAAAGTGCAAGCACAACAAGTACGAACGCTAGGAAAGCAAGGATCAAGTAATTAGAAATTGGATAAAGTGGTAATTTAAATTTGTTCATTTTCGCTAGATCTGGCCTTGTTTTGCGGTATTTCAAATGACTGATGACAGTAATTCCMCAAATAAAGATGAAACATACTGTAGAAATACTTGTAATTAACGTAAATACTCCTTCTGGCATTAAATAGTTCAACACAACGGAAGTTAGAATGACGACAGTTGAAAAGGCCAATGCATTGGAAGGTACTTTACGGGCATTAAGTTTTGCAAATGGCACAGGTGCATTTTTATCTTTGGCAAGTGAGTATATCATCCGGCTTGTACTGAAGATTGCGCTGTTACATGCCGAAGCAGCCGATGTTAGGACGACAAAATTGACGATACCAGCAGCTGCAGCGATACCAACAGCCACAAATACTTGGACGAATGGGCTTTCCGATGGGATGATTGCGTTCCACGGATAAACACTCATAATGACAATAAGTGCGCCAATGTAGAAAATTATAATCCGAATAGGAATATTATTGATTGCTTTTGGGATAACTTTCTCTGGATCTTCTGTTTCACCTGCTGTAAGTCCTACAAGTTCAATACCAACAAACGCAAACACTACCATCTGGAATGAGAGGATAAATCCATTTATTCCATTTGGGAACATACCTTCGTGGCTCCATAGATTCGTGAAACTGGCTGCGCCTGAATCTGTGGAAAAGCCTTTAATAATCATGAAAATACCGATAACAATTAGTGCTAGAATAGCGATAACTTTAATTAATGCGAACCAGAATTCCATTTCGCCAAAAAGTTTTACGGTTGCTAGATTCATAAATAGCAAAATGACAAGCGCAATTAAACCCGGCATCCACTGTGGTACGGAGGGAAACCAATACTGGGTATAAAGACCAACTGCTGTTAAGTCGGCCATTGCAATTGAAATCCAGCAAAACCAGTAGGTCCAGCCAGTAACAAATGCTGCCATATTACCTAAATAGTCTCTTACAAAGTCAACAAAAGAATGATAGTTCAAATTAGATAAGAGTAGTTCTCCAAGAGCGCGCATGATTAAAAAACAAATGACGCCTGTTATCAAGTAAGCAAATAATATTGATGGTCCTGCTAAATGAATAGATTTTCCTGCCCCAAGAAATAATCCCGTTCCGATTGCCCCACCAATAGCGATGAGTTGTACATGTCTGTTTTTTAGGCCTCTCTCCAACTTTTGTTCCTGCATATGATTTCCCACTCCCTAATTTCCAAATAATTGAATAATAATATTCCGATAAAATTTTGACATATTATTATTCAATCCAACAAAGAAAACGCTTACAATTTTAATATAATAATACTCAATATGTTGCTGATAAATATTCTGGTTCTGGTGCAAACCTCGAAATAATCTACCAAGCTTTTGAAAAGATAAAGGTATTGCATTCAACCTATTGCAGATTCTCTCTAAGGTAAAAGTTGTAGTCAGGAAAATTGAAAAGAAAGACTCATTCTTTAATAAATTTCATAGCACAATCCTCCTTTTTTCGTTTGTGCTATCTTTCCCAGCATAAAAAGGGCAGAGGAAAGATAAGTGTTCTCCTATCTTTCCTCTGTCCTTTTACCTGAGAGTTTAACTCCTTTGGTGGCTCATAGCTCTCTCCAGAGACGCGTCCTATTGTGGTCCTTTTACCTGAGAGATTGATACCCAATTTTTTAGGAATTGCCCCTTCGGTGCTAAACAATACGTTTAGTCTCTCCCACAATTATCATCCGCTGATATAGAATTGTATTAACAGTTGTATAATAAATGGTTCTAATGGAAATTTCAACAAATATCTGAAAAAACTTTATTTTCAGAATTTTAAATGTAGAGATAGAGCTTTCTGACAGTTCATAAATTATATGCCCATAGTACCCCAAGTAAATTGTGAATTGAATAGGAGTAGATTGCTTTTTACAGTCGATAAACACCGTTCATAATAGTGTACTTTTACAAACAACTTATACCTTTCAAATATACATTAC
>NZ_JBFUIB010000492.1:0-2659 GCF_056402095.1 Peribacillus sp. P4_C12 | reverse complement strand
GTGGTGGAGATGGTCGTACGCTTGAATGGGCAATTCCATCACCACCGCCATTTTATAATTTCAAACAACTTCCGCTTGTGCGTGGTTTAGATCCTTACTGGGTTGAAAAAATGGAAGGGAAAACGGAAATGACTCCTGCAGAACCACTTGGGGATATCCATATGCCAAATTCATCTATTCTTCCTCTAACGATTGCTTTCGGTTTATTTGTAGCCGCATTCGGTGCTTTATATAATATGGATGATAAGACATGGACCCTACCTATAATCATTGTTGGACTTTTGATTACATTTGGTTCAATGTTAATCCGTTCCGTTAAAGACGATCATGGATACCATATTCATAAAGAAGACCTTATGGACGATAAAGATAAGGGAGGTAAGGCATAATGCAATCAGATGAAAGATTCACGGATGCTACTTGGCCTGCTTCTCCCGAGAAAGCGACTTTAGAAGGTAAAAATAAGTATTTGGGATTCTGGTTGTTTCTTGGTGGAGAGACGGTATTATTCGCCTCACTATTTGCAACTTACCTTGCTTTAAAGGATAAAGTTCCAAATGGTGATGCAGCCCTAGCAAAAGATTTATTCGAATTACCACTTACTTTTGTTGCGACTATGCTGTTATTGACTAGTTCATTAACTAGTGTGTATGCAATGTATCATATGAAAAATAATCACTTTAAACAAATGCAGGCTTGGCTTGTGATTACGGTTGCACTTGGTTTTGCTTTCCTAGGTCTTGAGATTTATGAATTTAATCACTATGTTCATGAATATCATCATACTTTTACGAGTAGTGCGTTTGGCTCCGCTTTCTATACGTTAGTCGGCTTTCACGGAGGACACGTTGCTTTCGGTTTGATGTGGATCATTTCGCTGATGGTTCGTAATGCAAGAAGGGGCTTGAATTTATATAATGCGCCTAAATTTTATGTTGCGAGTCTATATTGGCATTTCATTGACGTAGTCTGGGTGTTTATCTTTACAGTCGTATACTTAATGGGAATGGTGGGATAACTGATGGCGAATGAACAATCAAATTCAGCGAACCCGAATGTCGATTTAAAATATCGCCGTAAGAAAAATGCTGAAGAGATGAAACATCAAGTGATATCATTTACACTTATGATTTTCTTTACATTAATTGCTTTTGCTGCAGTAGGAATTGAAGGATTTTCACATTGGTTCATTAAACCAGTCATTTTGCTACTGGCAGCCGTACAAGTGGTTTTCCAATTGTATTATTTTATGCATATGAAGCACAAAGGGCATGGTACTATTGCATTGTTTTTATTCTCTGGACTTGCAGTCGGCTTAATAACTGTTCTTGTTTTCACAACGATTGTTTGGTTATAAACCATAAAGAAAATCGGCTATTGATTAATAGCCGGTTTTCTTATGTCTTGTTCATTTGTTAGGAAAATAATCCAAGTTTATCTATATTTGTTACTAAGTTTTATTTTAGGTATAATGGAAGTAAGAAAAAGTTTATGACGAGGTGATTTTTTGTCTATTGATATTTTCGGCTTTCGTGCTTTGTGGAGTCCATACTATTTTGCCGCCCTCGTACTTATAACGGTTGGATATTTTTGGTTGGTGACAAAATACAGAGGGAAGTTTCCGGGTAGTTCATCGCTTTCCGTAAAGCAGGTAACTTATTTCTTAATAGCAATGTTCCTTCTTTATATGGTAAAGGGTTCCCCGCTGGATTTATTGAGTCATATCATGTTCAGTGCCCATATGTTTCAAATGGCTCTGCTTTACTTGGTGATTCCGCCATTATTTATCATTGCGATACCAGACTGGTTCTGGAGATCTTTCATAGGTTCAAGGGGAGTGAAACCGTTATTTCAGTATTTCACGAAACCCCTCGTGGCTCTTTTACTATTTAATGTCCTTTTCTCGTTGTACCATATCCCGTTAGTTTTTGACTTTATTAAAACGGGGATGTGGTTTCATGCTGGCTACACGGCGATCTTATTTACGACAGCAGTTCTGATGTGGTTTCCTCTTGTTAATCAACTTCCAGAACAAGAAAGTCTATCAGGTGTTAAAAAAGTAGCTTATATTTTTGGCAGTGGTATTTTAATGACACCAGCTTGTGCATTAATCATTTTTGCTGATTATCCGATGTATGATACGTTTACGAATGCTGAATCATGGGCCAGTGCGATGGAGCTTTGCGTGCCTGCTTCAGCATTGTCCAATTTATCACTCAGTGGTCCAGAAATGTTTAATGGGCTGCCGTTGCTTGAAGACCAGCAGCTTGGCGGGGTACTTATGAAGGTTATTCAAGAAATCGTTTTAGGATATGTTTTAGGAGTCATTTTCTTTGCATGGTTCAAAAAGGAAAATGGAGAGCAAAATGGGATCGATCCGATTCCTTCAGAATTTCAGACTGTAGAATAGTCGTATCATAAAGGACTTGTCTAGTAACGGACAAGTTTTTTATGATGTTATCGCCATTACGGTAATGCCTAACGAAGACTTTAATAGGGAAAAGTGGCCACCTTTTTTTAAAATCGTAAAAGCTAGTGATTAGTCTTAGCTTTTCTATAAAAGTGAGCATTCTGTTAATAATCTTTGATTTTATTGTATTTTATGATTACCTCTTATAAAATGGTAGTTGATTAATAAATATAGAGAGGACTACAATTC
>NZ_JBFUIB010000491.1:0-2662 GCF_056402095.1 Peribacillus sp. P4_C12 | reverse complement strand
ATCCAGGGATGTCAGACATGTCACTCCATTTTCAACAGATTCGCGACGTATTCTAAAACCATCTCGTTCCGGCTGCTTCCCTTTCGTCAAAGTGTTGATGACGAATTGTGCGTCCCCATTTCGGATAACATCCAAAAGGTTTCTTCCCTCTTCACCAATCTTACCAACAACCGCAGTTGGGATACCAGATTGCTCCAACAGGGCGGCGGTTCCGCTTGTGGCAATCAACTTGAAGCCAATATTATGAAAACGTCTTGCCAGCAATAGTGCTTCTTGCTTATCTTTATCCGATATCGTTAACAAGACTGAACCGTGACCTTGAATTTTGAAGCCGGAAGCAACAAGCCCTTTGTATAAAGCCTTTTCAAGTGTACTGTCTTTCCCCATTACTTCACCAGTCGATTTCATTTCAGGTCCGAGTGAAATGTCCACACCTCTTAATTTTGCAAAGGAGAAGACCGGAACTTTTACAAAGACTCCGCTTTGTTCCGGAACTAAACCGGATTGGTAGCCCTGGCTTTCAAGAGAGTGTCCTAAAATGACCTTCGTGGCCAAGTTCGCCATCGGCACATTCGTGATCTTACTTAAGAATGGAACCGTGCGGCTAGAACGCGGATTTACTTCAATGACATACACTTCGTCATCACTGATGACATATTGAATGTTCAAGAGACCGATAATATTCAAGCCTTTTGCCAATCTAGTCGTGTAATCGATGATCACTTCTTTTTGTTTTTCCGTTAGGCTTTGCGGAGGGTAGACGGCAATCGAATCACCGGAGTGGACGCCTGCGCGCTCGATGTGCTCCATGATTCCAGGAATAACGACCGTTTCACCATCAGAAATCCCGTCGACTTCGACCTCTTTCCCCGTTAAGTAACGGTCAATCAGGACAGGATGATCCGGATTGATTTTCACCGCATTTTTCATGTAATGCAGCAATTCTTCTTGTTTATAGACGATTTCCATTGCTCTTCCTCCGAGAACATACGAAGGTCTTACTAAAACTGGATAGCCGATATCTTCAGCTATGACGATAGCTTCATTTACAGATGTGGCCGTTTTACCTTTTGGTTGCGGAATTCCTAAATCCTTAAGAGCACTTTCGAATTTATTACGATTCTCCGCACGATCCAAGTCTTCTAGAGAAGTACCTAGGATCTTCACTCCTCTTTCAACAAGACCATCTGCAAGATTGATGGCAGTCTGACCACCAAATTGGACGATAACACCTTCTGGTTTTTCCAAATCGATAACATGTATCACATCTTCAAGTGTTAATGGCTCGAAATAAAGCTTGTCAGATATACTGAAATCCGTCGAAACCGTTTCCGGATTGTTGTTGATGATGATCGCTTCATAGCCTGCCTCTTTGATGGCCCAGACTGAATGGACGGTCGCGTAGTCAAACTCTACCCCCTGTCCAATCCGTATTGGACCCGATCCTAGCACAATGACACTTTTCTTATCTGTAACAATTGATTCATTTTCATCTTCGTATGTTCCGTAAAAATATGGTGTTTCCGATTCAAATTCCGCTGCGCATGTATCGACCATTTTATAAACCGGCACGATTCCTTGTTGTTTCCGATACTCATAAATTTTCTTTTCAGCAACCTCCCATATATCTGCAATCGTTTTATCTGAAAAGCCAAGTTCCTTAGCCTTCTGCAGGACTTCACAATCGAATGAATGTTCACGAAGCTCTTTTTCAAAGTCGATAATCTTTTTCAGCTTATGCAGGAAGAATAAATCGATCTGGCTCCATTCGTGAATGGTTTCGATTGTTTTGCCTCTTCTTAGTGCCTCACCGATATAAAATAACCGCTCATCTCCTGCTTTCCGAATCCTTTTTTCTATTTTTTCATCCTCGAACTCGTCGTTCAACTCGAGATGATAAAGTCCTGCTTCAAGGGAGCGCACAGCTTTTAAAATTGATTCTTCAAATGTACGACCGATTGCCATGACTTCTCCAGTCGCTTTCATTTGTGTACCGAGTCTACGGTTKGCGCTTTCGAACTTATCAAAAGGCCAGCGTGGAATTTTCGTGACTACATAGTCAAGCGCAGGTTCAAAGCTGGCATATGTTTTGCCTGTAACCGGGTTCATCATTTCATCTAGCGTCAAACCAACCGCTATCTTGGCCGCAAGCTTTGCAATCGGATAGCCCGTCGCTTTTGAAGCAAGTGCTGACGAACGGCTAACCCTTGGGTTAACTTCGATGACATAATACTGATAGCTGTTAGGATCTAACGCAAGCTGAACATTACATCCGCCTTCAATTTTCAAGGCGCGGATAATCTTCAATGACGTATTTCGAAGCATTTGATACTCTCTGTCACTTAACGTTTGGCTTGGTGCCGCAACAATAGAGTCTCCTGTGTGTACTCCCACAGGATCAAAGTTTTCCATATTACAAACGACAATCGCATTGTCATTGGAGTCACGCATTACTTCATATTCCACTTCTTTAAAACCGGCAATACTCTTCTCAAGCAGACATTGATGAACCGGGCTGCTTTTTAGGCCACCTTCAACAATCTCGATTAACTGCTCTTCGTTATCACAAATCCCGCCGCCTGTTCCACCTAGTGTAAAGGCTGGGCGTACGATAACTGGATAGCCGACTCGTTCCACGAACGTATAAGCCTCATCCAAATTA
>NZ_JBFUIB010000490.1:0-2666 GCF_056402095.1 Peribacillus sp. P4_C12 | reverse complement strand
GAGTATGCACCACTGTCTCGTCCTTTGTACACATATGTATCCAATAAAAGTGTAGCTGAAAAAGAACAAGTGGCTGATTATACTCAATTCGTCATTGAAAATGCTGGAGAGCTTTCTGAAGAAGTAGGCTACGTCAGCTTACCGGAAGAAGAGTACAAGAAGGATCTTGAAAAATTGAACGAACTAAAAAAATAATCAGTTTAACAGGCTGCCTAATCTCTTAGTATAAATAGAGGGATTGGGTAGCCCCTTAATATTGCGTGTCTGAAATGGAGGATACATGTTGGAACCGAAACAAACAGATACCTATTCTGTACAGCAATTAATTCTAGAAAAGAAAAGCAAAAAAAGATGGAATATAGAGAAACTCATTCCTAAACTGTTGTTCCTTACAGCGGTAATTTCTGTATTAATTACCATTGGGATAGTCCTTACGTTGATTTTTGAAACTTTTATATTTTTTGAGAAAGTGTCCATCGTGGAGTTTTTAACAGGACATAAATGGTTACCCTTTGCATCCACGCCTTCATTTGGGGTTATGCCACTTGTTGTTGGAACATTAAAGGTAACGGTAATAGCGGCGATAGTTGCAGTTCCGATAGGTCTTGCAACCGCCATTTTCTTGAGTGAATATGCATCAGAGAAAACACGGAGAATCATTAAGCCGATTTTAGAAGTTTTAGCTGGAATCCCTACTATCGTTTACGGCTTCTTTGCCTTAACCTTTGTAACGCCAGTATTGAGGGATATATTCCCTTCCCTTGACATGTTCAATGCTATAAGTCCTGGGATTGTGGTAGGAATCATGATCATGCCGATGATTGCCTCTTTATCGGAAGATGCGCTTGTCTCAGTACCGAAATCGATTCGTGAAGGTGCGTATGCTCTAGGTGCTACAAAGCTGGAAACGACGATTAAAGTGGTATTGCCAGCGGCCATGTCCGGTATCGTTGCTTCAATTGTCCTGGCTTTATCCAGAGCAATTGGAGAGACCATGATCGTAAGTGTCGCAGGTGGATCGACTCCAAGTATGAGTATGGACGTCACAAATTCTATTCAAACGATGACTGCCTATATCGTACAGGTGAGTACTGGAGACGCTGGGTACGGGACAACGATTTACTACAGCATATATGCGGTTGGAATGACACTGTTCGTCTTTACGCTTATTATGAATTTATTGGCGCAGTTCATCTCCCGCAAGTTCAGGGAGGAATATTAAAACATGAAACTGATAAACAAAAATCATGTTGTAAAAAAAATGCCCACTCGGCTGGCGGTTAACTCGATATGTAAAGGCTTATTCTTCTTAGCAACCTTATTTGGCCTTCTGGTATTGGCCATCTTATTTTATCGGATATTCACTCAAGGAATTGGTCATTTAAATTTTGATTTCTTCCAGAATTTCGCTTCAAGGAGACCGGAAGAGGCTGGTGTAAAGGCAGCTCTTATCGGTTCGATATGGTTAATGGCTGTCGTTACCCCAGTTTCCCTTCTTCTCGGTGTGGGAACGGCGATTTATTTAGAGGAATATGCACGAAAGAATTGGATCACATCTTTTATAAAGTTGAATATATCCAACCTGGCAGGTGTTCCGTCAATTGTATTTGGATTGCTCGGTTTGACGGTTTTCGTTAGGGCTCTAGCCTTGGATCGCTCCGTGTTGGCAGCAGGTTTGACGATGAGCCTACTCGTCTTGCCAGTCATCATTGTTGCAGCTCAGGAAGCCATACGTTCTGTACCGCGTGACTTAAGGGAAGCTTCTTATGGAATGGGTGCAACAAAGTGGCAGACAATTTTAAAAGTGGTTCTTCCAGCTGCGATACCTGGTATTTTGACAGGTGGAATACTAGCTTTATCCCGGGCGATTGGGGAAACGGCTCCATTAGTGGTGGTTGGTATCCCGTTGTTCATCGCCTTTTTACCGCAATCGGTCATGGATACTTTTACGGTGCTACCGATGCAAATCTATAACTGGACATCCCGACCACAGGAAGAATTTCAGCAGGTTGCGGCTGCAGGTATCATCGTTTTACTTGCCCTGTTAATTTTAATGAATTCGATAGCTGTCATAATCCGTAACAAGTTCCAGAAAAGATACTGATTGGAGGAAGGAAAGAATGAATATGACATTAACGGGACCCAAAAAGGCTCCAACAGTTGGAATAGAAAATGAAAATGCAGATTCTGTTTTCTTAAAGGAAACGGTGTATGAAACGTCAGATCTCAATTTATGGTACGGTGAAAACCATGCTTTAAAAAATATTAACCTAGATATGTATCAAAATGAAGTGACCGCCATTATCGGGCCTTCAGGATGTGGAAAATCTACCTACATCAAAACGTTAAATCGGATGATTGAACTTGTTCCAGATGTTAAAACGACTGGGCAGATTAAATATMGGAACCGCAATATTCTAGATCAGTCTTACAAGGTAGAAGATTTAAGGACACAGGTTGGTATGGTTTTCCAAAAACCTAATCCCTTCCCTAAATCAATTTATGAAAATGTTATATACGGACCAAAAATCCACGGTATCAAAAATAAAAAGATTCTTGATCAAATCGTGGAAAAGAGTTTAAAAGGAGCAGCCATTTGGGATGAAGTGAAAGACCGTCTGCATGAAAATGCGTATGGACTTTCTGGTGGACAGCAACAGCGCCTT
>NZ_JBFUIB010000489.1:0-2672 GCF_056402095.1 Peribacillus sp. P4_C12 | reverse complement strand
CCATTATCTCGGAAGTCCACGTATTGCAAGACTGAAGCAGCAACTCCAGATAAGATTGGCAGAACGTGGAATTTGCGTTTTGGAAGAACAGCTTTTGATTACATCAGGAGCTTGTCAGGCGATTGATCTTATTGCCCGCATTCTCCTTGATGATAAAGCGGTCGTAGCGGTGGAATCTCCCACCTATATGGAGGCTTTAGAGATTTTTCAAAACTATACAAAGCAAATTATTAGTATACCTATAGATGAACACGGACTCCAAACATACCGATTAAAAGAAATGCTGGATGAAAGGAAACGTACAGGTCTCACCCTCCCGCGTTTTCTATATACCATCCCATCCTTTCAAAATCCAACTGGAACGACTATGACAACTGAGCGCCGGAAGCATTTATTGGAGCTTTCCATCGAGTTTGATTTCCTCATTTTAGAAGATGATGCATACGGAGAATTATCCTTCGATAAAAGTCCGCTGCCAATAAAATCTTTTGATAAATGCGGACGAGTCCTTCACGTTGGTTCATTATCCAAGGTAGTGGCGCCAGGAATGCGAATTGGATGGATAGCAGGAGAAAGTGAATTCATTAAGGCTTTAGAGTGGTTTAAAAAAGATTTAGACCATCCATTTGCTCAAAGTACAATGGCTGTATACTTAGAAAACACCGATCTTGAGAAACGACTCGTCCTTCTAAAAGATGTGTATCGTACTAAATGTACTGCGTTAATCCGTTCGTTGGAACAATTTCTTCCAGAATCCGTTTCCTGGTATGTACCAGAGGGTGGTTACTTTGTATGGGTGAGGATTCCAGGTGTTGATACGTCTCATTTATTATCACAGGCTTTAGCTGATGGTGTTTCGTATGTTCCAGGGAAATACTTTTTCTTGGATCAAAAGGATGGAATCGAGTTTCTCCGGCTCTCGTTCAGTTATGCCAATGAGAAAGAAATAATCAAGGGAATTCGAAGACTAGGACAGCTTATCTCATCTGTTTATCAAAGATAGTCCTGAAGGATTGTTAGTTAGTTGTGTTAATCATTGCAATGATTAACACTCTAAGCTATTTCGAAGCTTTTTTGAAAATGAATTTGAATACGCCTACTTCCTTAAAGGAGGTAGGTTTTTTGCTAATGAAAGGATTCTTTATCTCTTTCGCGATGATTTTATGGACAAATGCTTTCATTCTTTGCGTAAACGAAATCATTAGTATTGCAGCACCGGCCAAGATTATAAGAAAAATTCCGAGTAAACTTAGCAAAATCTTCTTAGTTTTACTCATAAATCCCCCCTTTCTTTAACACCTAATTTCATTATTTTCCATATTATTCTAACATTTGTGTAGCTTATAAAGATCCAAAAATATTAGAATATATAAACTTGAAAGTCTAAGAAATTTGAGAGACCTCCTGAATATTAGCAGTTTTGTTTTCTGTGCTTTGTGAAACTATTTGAATCCCTCTACATAATAGAAATATTTTGATACAATATTTAAGTAAAGAGGACCTCAAAGGGAGCGATTTTCTTGGATACTTTTCAAAGAGAAATGAATCATAATCGAGATGAATTCAGAAGAACTAGATGGACAAGGCATCGTGAACAAGTTAAAGGATTATTCGATGCTGTTTTTTTGAAAAAAGGTTTAGTTGATAACGTAGCAATATTTGGTGCAGGCAATTGCGATGATCTAGATCTTGACCATCTTGCGACTAAATGTAACTCCATTTATTTATTCGATATAGATATAGAAAGTATGAAAAAAGGTACGAAGCATTTTTCAGAAAGTACTCGTAATAAAATCAAACTGATTGAATTCGATGTAACAGGGTTGAATAAAATAGATTTTGAACATAAGCTTTCTTTTTTGCTAAAGCGTGGGGAAAAAGCCGATGATATTGTAAGATTTCTGAAAGATACTGAGAATCAGTTAGGTCAGATAGCGGATGGAGTTTTCGCTGATTATAGTAATCATTTTGATATCGTTGCAACATCCGCAATTTATACCCAATTATTTTATAATTGGGCAATAGATACACTTTCTGAATATGAGCACCAATATGCGAAGGAAGAATTAGAAAAGATTAAGGATGGCTTTCTTGACTTAAGAGATCAAATTGTACTTACTTTGCATCACTCAATTTCTAAATGTTGCGTTGAAAATGGGTTTTATATTACATGGTCTGATATTTTAAAGATAGAGTCTGAGTATATGGATACTTTTAATAAAGGGCTTAATGCCATCTTTGCTTTAGCTTCTAATGTAGGGTATGGTGCAGCCCTGATTGGAATAAAAGATTTTATGGAAAAAGTGGATAAAAGTGAACTATCCCTTAGATATTGGCCATGGGACTTTAATGAAAATAAACAGTATTTGACTATGGGGCTTATTGGGAGGTTTCAACAGATTTAATAGGTAAAATAAAAAGAAGAAATTTAAAAGGATAGATTAAGCCATCTCATAGGCTTTATCTATCCTTTTCTAGTAAGAAAAAGTCTTCCTTCAAACATTTCAAAGTAAAAAGGAATACCACTCTAATAAGAAGGAAATGATGCAGGAGATTTAGTTATGTGTGAATTGAATTCTATAATTCGTATTGCGAGTTAGAATATTCCTGTTCAATAGTGGTTACATGTAGGTACATATCAATGCTTGCTTTCTCTATATCCTCCTTTAATA
>NZ_JBFUIB010000488.1:0-2676 GCF_056402095.1 Peribacillus sp. P4_C12 | reverse complement strand
CATGATATCCACCCCATTATTAGTAATTAAATTTATCCCTCATTTTCTTTTCTATTGCAGTGGAGGATTAAACCTATTTAGAAAAACAATTTTGAGACGCATCATACAAATAGAACATTTGCTTTGTGTCTCGTACTAATCCATGAAGCGGAAATCAAGAGAAAGGATGTGTATAGGATTGTCAAAAAAGAATCCATCTAATGCATCATCCACTTATCTTGGATTAAGAAGCTAATCCAACCTCTCTTATATCAATATTTATTGTTTCTCTTTTAGCATCATCTTACAAAAAAGGAGCAATCGCCGTAACCATTGCTCCTTATAAGCTGTAAGTTCTTATTTATTGGTCTTAATCTCTTCTTTCTAATTTACTATCTTTGTTGAAACCCTATTTCCTAGAAAGACTATGTTTTAACTGACCATATCATTGGTTGATTTAGACGAGTTACTTTGTTTACCTGGTTTCACAAAAACCATGGCTATCATTCCTATTGTTACTGCAATGGATGCTGCAATAAACATTGCATTATATCCATGTTTTGCTACAAGACTTCCTGTTAGGGTCGGTGCAATAATAGTAGCTAGATTCGCAATAAAATGAGTTACTCCCCCAAAAGTTCCTGCTTTATTTGGCTCTGTATCAAGAACAACAATCCAATAGATAGAATTTGGTAAATAATTAAAGGCATTGCCTATACACATTAATGCAAGTACTGCTGCTGCACTCTCAACAGTTGGGATCAACATAAAACAAACAGCTGTACAAAATAAGGAAACTACTGTGAACCAAGATCTAGCAATACGTAAATTCCCTGTTTTTCTACGTAATATATCCGAGATTTTACCACCTAATAATCCAGTGATAATAGCTCCTACCCAGGGAATCATACCAATATATGAAAGAGATGAAAGTGAATAATTAAATTCATCTTGCAGATATTTGGGAGTCCATGTAAGTAATAAAATATTTACATATAAAAAGGCAAAATAYCCAATGGCATTCATTACTAACGTAGGGTTTTTAAAAAAATGGTACCACGGTACATTTATTTGTTCGTCTAATTTCGTTTCGCCTTTAATTAATATATCTGCTCTTCGAATTTCTTCTAGTTCGGTTTTCGAGACTCTTGGATGATCTTCAGGTAGGTTTGTAAATACTTTGTTCCAAATTACTACCCAAATAAAACCTAATAAACCGAGAATAACAAATGTTACTTTCCAGTTAGTGAATGTTAGAAGACCTACTACGATGGGTGCAGTAATTAATGCTCCAATTGGCGTCCCAACTAATCCAAGTGCTACAGCAAACCCTTTTTCTTTAGGAGATACCCAGTTTGCCATAGTTCGGTTCATTGTTGATAAGGTAGGTCCTTCAGCGAACCCAAATAAAACACGAAACACCGCAAATCCTGCCAATGCAGAACCTCCAAATAATGCTGCACCTATATGACCTGCGAATATTGTCCCAATTTCAAAAAAAGACCATGTAGTTCCAGCAATGATCCACATAAATTTAGGACCTTTCTTATCTGCTAAAGCACCACCAAATAGCGCTCCGAATATATAACCATATCCAAAATAACCTAAGATTGCTCCCCAACTTACTGGATCTAAATTGAACTCCTTGATGATTTCAGCTTGGGCATATGAAAGTGCACCTCTATCAATATAATTTATGATTGTAATAAGAATAATCATAAAAATAATAAAATAACGATATTTATTTCTCAACATGTAGTTCCCCCCTTGATGTGTGATAGAGAGCAGCAATACTTACTGATTTTAAACATAAAAACAGTAATCATAAGACCCTTTATCTAGTCTGTATTATGCAACCTGTAATAAATTGCAGCCATGCATCCCCTGACTTTGACTGTTTCGGCACCCTTATAGGCTTTGCTCGGATCAAGACAGACGAAATCAATTTGCATGACAATCGGGTGCTGGCCAATATCTAGTAAAATATCAATCAACTCATTAGCTGGCATTCCACCATGGGTAGAGCATGTACACCCAGCGCAACTAAAATATCAAGTATATCTCCTGCATTGACAACTCTTAATTTTGTTAGATCCACTTTTTCATCCAAGATGTAGGTAACAAAGCCTTTTCACATCCGCCGAAATTCCAGCGGATATAAAAAGGCTCCTGATACACTGATTGAGGACCGTGAAATGGGTGCTCCATAAAGGATAAGGTAAGGCGTATCTTCTTCTGGTACATTCCAAGATCATCAGGCTTTTGAAGCCATTCTTTCTCTATATTATTTCACCACTTGTACGCCCTTTTTCCATACGGACTTAACGTGGTTAACTCCAAATAAATATTGCAATTCCTGATAGTTTTCTACATTCCATAAAACAACATCTGCTTGTTTTCCGACTTCCAGCGATCCTACCTTTTCCTGCCTATTGATCGCACAAGCAGCATTGTATGTCGCCGCCGTTAATGCTTCTGCTGGGGTGAGCCGCATCGAGATGCATGCTAGATTCATAACAAGGGGCATAGAAGTCGTCGGTGAGGACCCGGGATTGCAATCCGTCGAAATGGCCACCGCTACACCTTCATCAATCATCCGTCTTCCTGCAGCCGCCTCTTCACGTAAATACAGCGCTGTTGCTGGAAGGAGACAGGCAATCGTTCCTGATTTGGCCATATCTTGAATGCCCTCTTCTG
>NZ_JBFUIB010000487.1:0-2690 GCF_056402095.1 Peribacillus sp. P4_C12 | reverse complement strand
TTATGGAATTGTCCGAAAAATTAGCATCTATTAAAAAACATCCAAAAATGAATACTAGAAAATCTGAGTTTCTTATCCCAGGAAATAGGATTGGAAATCTGGATGTAAATAGATAAAGTAATTAAAAATATAGATTGATATTTTAATGGATAATATTAGAGGGGGAAATGATTATGTCAATAATGCATGTAACAGATCAAATTTTTGCTAGTGAAATTAAAGAAGGTTTAGTGTTAGTTGATTTTTGGGCTCCTTGGTGCGGACCTTGTAAAATGATTGCGCCAGTGCTTAATGATATCGATGTTGAAATGGGTGATCAAGTTAAGATTGTTAAGCTTAATGTAGATGAAAATGCAGATACTACAAGAAAGTATGGAGTCATGGGTATTCCAGCACTTATTCTTTTCAAAGATGGAGAAATAGTGGATCAGGTAGTAGGCTATCAGCCTAAAGAAGCTTTAACAGAATTAATTGCAAAGCATGCATAATTTGATTCTGATATACAAGTTATTACCTGGATCTGTTCATTCCACTGCACAAGAAAAAAATATAGCCAATCTTAACCAATGCCTGTCACATGATGAGATAACATAATTAAAATGGAGGAATACAACTAATGAATTCTAAATTTACACCATTATTTGAATCGTTTAATTTAGGAAAAGAGGTACATTTAAAGAATCGATTGGTTATGGCACCAATGACAAACTTCTCTTCGAATCCTGACGGTACAGTTACCGATGCCGAAATTACCTATTATGAACGCAGGTCAAGCGGCGTGGGTATGGTTATTACAGCATGTACCTATGTCACGGCAAATGGTAAAGGATTTCATGGTGAATTTGGCGGTGATCGGGATGATTTGATTCCGAGCTTACGACGCTTAGCTTCAGCGATTAAAGCGAAAGGGGCAAAAGCAATTTTACAAATTTTCCATGGCGGCCGCGAGGTTCCACCTGAATTAGTACCAAATGGAGATGTTGTAAGTGCCAGTAATATTCCTTCACAAGGCGATGGTAAACCTGTTCCACGTCCACTATCTGAAACAGAAATTAAATCGATTATTACTGATTTTGGAGAAACCACTCGACGTGCTATTGAAGCAGGTTTTGATGGTGTCGAAATTCATGGTGCCAATGGATACTTACTTCAGCAATTCTTTTCACCGCATTCTAACCGTCGAGAAGACATGTGGGGTGGAAGTCTAGAAAAACGTCTAACTTTTCCAATAGCGGTTGTAGATGAAGTGAAAAAGGCAGTTGCTAAACATGCCAAAAAGCCGTTCATTGTAGGATATCGCTTTTCACCAGAGGAGCCAGAAACACCTGGAATCACTATGGATGATACACTGGTATTAATAGATGCCCTCGCAAAAAAAGATCTTGATTATCTTCATGTTTCATTAATGGATTTCTGGTCAACAGCTAGACGAGGAGCCGAGGCTAACCGTCCTCGAATAGAAATCATAAAAGATCGTGTAGGGGATCGAGTTCCTGTCATAGGTGTTGGTTCCATCTATACAGCAGATGATGCGATCAAAGCTCTTGAAGCAGGTGTTCCTTTAATCGCATTAGCCCGTGAACTCATTATTGATCCTGATTGGGTTCAAAAAGTGGAGCAAGGCAGAGAAACAGAAATCGTTACTAAAATAAACAAGAATAATCAGCAGCAACTTGATATTCCAGATCCATTATGGCAAGTGATTATCAATTCTCCAGGATGGTTTCCAGGTGTTGAATAAAGCATAGTGGTATACCGAGTTACCAATTCATATAGCTAAACAAAAAGGCTGTCGTAAATACACGACAGCCTTTTTGTTTAGCGGAAAACCAGATGAGAGTAGGGATTTTTTATACAGAAATTATCCCTAATACATTATTGAAATTGTACCAAAAAGTATAGTGTGGACAAAAAATTAGAATTAATATAAAAATAAGGATAACTCAAAACAAACAATATCCTCAGGCTGATGTTATAGCGGTAGGAAATAAATATAGGCTATACGATTACTAGGGAAGTTAGTTCTTATGAGTTATCTCATATTTGATTAATTGAAATTAAATCTCTCTTTAAAATGGAAATCTAATTCAAATAGATTGTTTTCATCTGTTAAATATTTATAATCGATATAGGTTTTTTCTTTCTTTGGCATTTCATCTACAAAAGGCGAGTAAGTACGGAAAAACATTTTGTTTTTCTTTTCATCGAATTCTACAAGTCTCAGCCAGCCATTTCCTCCTCGGTAATTTGCTTGATAATTGACTAGCATTTGAATGACATCGTTCCCCGCTGCGTTTTGTTTGACTTGGTGTGCTATCCCAAAATAATGTCCATTAACCGTCATAAACACTTGGTTGTAATCCTTTATAAGTTCATCCCAGATCAGTCGGCCGTTAGACGACTCAACGGCAACAGTTTTATTATTTTCAACCTCAGGATAAATAATATCATGAGAAACGATAATAGTCGGTTTATCTTTATGTTGATTTAAAACATCTTTTGACCATTGCAAGTCTTTTTGAAGATTTTTCATATCAACTATTAAGACTAAGTATTCATAGCTTCCTGCTTTAACAATTGCATAAGAGCCATATCCCGAATCAGAAGAGCCCTTATAGTATTTTTTATTCGCAAAACGTTGCGGTCCATAATATGTTAAGAATGGATCTCCGTCAGCATAGTCATGATTC
>NZ_JBFUIB010000486.1:0-2702 GCF_056402095.1 Peribacillus sp. P4_C12 | reverse complement strand
AAGGAAACACGATTGATTTTTATCTCAGTAAAACAAGAGACAAAAAGGCTGCAAACACTTCTTCAAGAAAGCTTAACGGTCTTTTCATGTTTCTAAACCTCGCGTCATTACGTAAAATGGGGTTTAGGTGGATAAATTCAAGGTTATACATACTCTATACTTTCGGATTCAATAGTATTTTGCTTGAGCACCAAAACAGATGGAGAGTATAAGGTTAAGGCGAATGAATATCACTGATTTACTGATTTTTTCTGTGGTTTTAGGTTGTCTTTAAGGCAGCTTTTTCATTATTAAACTGAGGGAGTTCAAGAGTGCATGTTGATCTTTGTTCATGCCAGATTTGTGGACTAAAGATTATTGTGCAAACTATAGGATAATTCTTTGCAAATAAAAACCATTCTATATCGAATGGTTTTTATCTGTATCTCTATTTGCTGTTGGATTAGGGTTATCTAATAAACTACCAATTAGTGGGATGAAATAATTGAGAATTGGACCTCCTAAACAAACGGTTAATAGAGTTCCGATACCAATTGGTCCATTGAATGTAATTGCCGCTATTAAGAAAACAAGATAAATTAATGTTTTTGAAAACACTATATTCATTCCAGTTAAATCTTGAATGATTAACATCAAACGGTCTACAGGAAGTGGGGCAAAGTTTGCATGTAAGTAGATAGCCGTTCCTAGTCCTATAACAACTAATCCACCCCCTAAACAAACAAGTTTAATGAGTATTTGTTCTGGCTGTACCAAGTTTTGTAATAAAAAAAGCCATATATCAATACCAAGACCTGTTATAAAAGCAGTTAGTAATCCAAAAAATTCTGGTTTTTGTCTTTTTAAAAGTGAGTTACAAAATATCATGATAAATGCTATTATGAATTCCCAGCTTCCAACCGTAAGACCTACTTGTATAGAAAGGCCTACCAAAAGGGCATCAAATGGTGATGTTCCAAGGTCTGATTGTATCGTTAAAGAACAACCAAGGGCTAATATTATGATTCCTAACACATAGAGGATAAATTTGGTTTTACTCACATTTAACACATTTATTCATTAGCTAATTCTTTTATCATTAAAATATGTGGACTACCATCTTCCATAAAAACATTTGATGAAGTTTGGTAGCCGAGTTTTTTATAAAAACCCTCTGCTTGTGTTTGCCCATGTAATTTAACCTGGGATATTTCCTTTTCTTTTGCGATTTCTTCTAATGTTTTAATAATTATTTTTCCAAGACCAAATTTACGGAAAGGCTCTAAGATACATATTCTCTCCAATTTACCTAAACCATCAACAACTCTTAACCTTCCAGTTCCGACAGGTTGTTCATTATGATAGACTAAAATGTGTTCAGAACCATTAAGTGTATCAAATTCATCAAATTCATCTTCTAATGAGAATCCTTGTTCCTCAACAAATACTTCTTTTCTTATATGAAAAGCATTTTTTAAATCGCTATCTACTGTTATTCTCTTTGAATCCAATGATCTTTCCCCCTTTTCTAGATTTATTTAATTAGACAAGTCATAATAACTTTATGACCTTTTATTAGTATAAATGAAATTATTTTTGTTGTAAATACAACAAAAAAGTTAGGGGTTTTTTTGATGAAGGAAATACTTCGTGAAATTGGAATGATAGCAAGGGCATTGGACTCTATAAGTAATATAGAATTTAAAGAATWTGACCTTACAAAAGGGCAGTATTTGTATCTTGTTCGAATATGTGAAAATCCTGGTATCATTCAAGAAAAGTTAGCAGAAATGATAAAAGTGGATCGCACGACAGCAGCTCGTGCAATTAAAAAACTGGAGATTCAAGGTTTTATTGAAAAGAAAAATGATGATAACAACAAAAAAATTAAAAAGTTATATCCAACTGATAAGGGCGAAAATGTTTATCCCTTTTTAAAGAAAGAAGGAGAGTATACCGACAAGGTTGCATTATCTGGATTTTCTTTTGAAGAAACAGAAACAATATTTCATCTTCTTCAAAAGGTCAGAAAAAATATTGAGGTAGATTGGGAATTTGTAAAAAAAGGAAATAAAAGAGGGTATTGATATAGGCTTATATATTATCCCTGCTTCATAGATGACTAAATGGGGCATTAGTTGAAGCAACATAAGCTAATTTGCATCTGTACTTCTAAGTTGAGAAAGATATGTAAAGTGAATAAAGTAAAAACCTCCAACACCTGTAACCCGTTCTGGAGATTAATTTGGATAACCTTTGTGTTGTAAGATGGAGTTGTTCAAAATTTTATATAGTTGTGGATATGAATTTAATAGAAAGAGGCTCGAATTTCGATTTGAAATTGAGCCTCTTTCTTATTATCCAGCTACATTTTCAGTAAACTGACTATTGTAAAGATCTGCGTAGAAACCATTTACCTCTAAAAGTTCTGAATGTGTTCCTTGCTCAATCACCTTTCCTTGATCCATAACAAGAATCAAATCTGCATCCTTAATCGTTGAGAGACGATGGGCAATTACAAAGCTAGTACGTCCTTCCATCAGTCGCTTCATCGCCTTTTGGATAAAGACTTCGGTCCTAGTGTCCACACTTGACGTCGCTTCATCCAATATCATAATTGGTGGATCTGCCAGGACAGCTCGTGCGATTGTCAAAAGCTGCTTTTGACCTTGTGAGATGTTCGAGGCTTCTTCGTTTAAGACTGTCTCATAACCATCTGGTAG
>NZ_JBFUIB010000485.1:0-2702 GCF_056402095.1 Peribacillus sp. P4_C12 | reverse complement strand
GTTAATATGATAATGAAGTTGTCCTAGTTAATCACCTAAGCAGCTTCATTTTCCTCCCAAACAGGACTAATTGTTCCTCCATAATCTTGATTTTCTTGTTTAATCGTATTTACTATTTCATTTTTATGAATCCATCGTGAGTAATAATTTTTGTCTTTCTTTTCACCTTTTCTAATTTTCAGGCAAATAAGGATTTGTTCTTCTGTTAAAATCTTTATATATTTCATGATAGATTTTCTATCAATACCAGTTGCCTCGGCAATTGTGTTTATATTAGGAAATGCAACTCTAGAACTCGAATCGTTATAAAAGATATGAGATATTATTTCATAGTATACTCTAAATAATTTAKTCTTATATTTGTAACCTAGAGTCAATATTTTGTGGAAATCTGAATAGAAAACTTTTGTAAAACCTAAATCCCTTTCTTTTTCTTTTGTTAATATGAAGTAGGAATTAGCTGGTTTTATTTCCTTTACTTTTTTTGAACATAAGTTGTCCTCATAAATTTCAATTAAATCAAGTTCTCGTAAACTCTCTAATGTTTCTTTGACCTTGAATTTTAATTTTGTATTAGCGTACATTCCCATTAGTGTAATTAACTGATTTACTCCAGTATGTGTTACCCTTAATGGATTTCTAGATAATCCTTCGATAATTGTATAAAGAAATATTTCATATTCAGTATATTTAACATTCCTAAACAATTTAGGAACATCAATAAATGATTCCTTGCTTTCGGATTCTCTCGGAGATAATTCTTCTTTCAATTTACAGTACCTTTTCCTTTATAAAATTTTGAAAGTAATACCCATTAATATAGCGTCCCCCTTTTGGGGGGCGTTATATTTCTCTCTTCTTAATTTCTTATCTCTTCTTAAAATTCTCTCTTATTACAGTACCAACTTAAATCGATATTTTAGTTTCACTCTCTTAATTGAGAGTTTAAAAAACGAACTCAGTTTTCTGTAATCGAAGAAAGTGAGTTGTTTTTTTAGACCAATATAATTATGTTATTAGATAAATAGATACCATATGAACAGCCTATTAGGTTTATTCAATCGTCGCTGCAATCTTAAGACACTAAATTTGAAATTTGTTTTTTGATAGCAAGGTATTCAATCTTGATACAAGACCAATCTATCGTGTCAAGAGCATTATCCTTAGATTCCTGAGTAGGCTGTGAAGTCAACATTATTGAATCGTCACCAAAATCTATATAAACAGAACTAATCTGGTCTCCATACTCATTAAATAATTCAGAATTAACATAGTAAAACTTAATTTCTTTCCATTCTTTTTTTGTGTTTTTATTTTCCATAATTGTTTTTCCTCCATTGTTTTCATCTATTTTTTCGATTAAGGATTTTATACCCTTCTTCACCATACCAATCACTCCGTGTTTATTCGGTAATCTATTTAACATGCAGTTTATTTGAATAATGTTTTTTACTTATCGTCATCCCATTTACAAATAAAGGGAAAACTATGTGTTCACCTCCAAGAAATTTGGATTTTATCCTTCTCGTATCGGAGTTTTTACACCGTGTCTATGTGGATTGAGGTGCTAAGTACTCTTAATCAACTAAACACAGTGTAGCATTATTATACTACACTGTAAACAGTTTTATATAAACGAATTATATTTAATTTACAATACCGTATTTCGCAAACATTTTGCAGTATGTTATAATTTACATAAACTACACTGCGTTTTACTGTTTGGAGGAACATAATTATGAGTATTAATAACTTTGGCAGAGACATTAAAGCATTAAGAACAAAAAGAAAAATTGGTTCTAGGGAGTTATCACGTTTGATTGGAAAGGCTGAAACCTATATATCGCAACTTGAAAGAGGTTTAATAAGGAAGAACGATTTTAATACTGCATTTGAGATAATGAAGCATTTAGGATTTACAGAGAGTCATATTGAGGAATTTTTAGACAATTTTTATCACATTAAATCTCCCGAAAGGATTGCAGCTGAATCAGAGCAAGTATCAAATCGGGATGAAGCTAGAGCGGCAGAAATTGAAGAAATGTGGATTCAGAGACAAGAAGCAATAGATTCTAACCCAGAATATCAACAAAACAAGGCAGAATATGAAACAAAAGGCTTTGAAAGTGAATGGATGATGGAATTAGTCGGAAAACTCGAAAGAAAAAATGATGAAATCAAAGAGGAACTTTCATTTAATGTAGATAAAAATGCACAAACTTTTGAACCTGTTATCAATAATCTACATTCCTTGTTAACATCAATGAGAAAAAATAGGGGCAATTTTAATTTTTTTGTAGGTTTGTTTGAAAATGATGTGACTAATTTTAATGAAGAAAGCAAAGACAAAATTTTAAAAACAGTAAAAGAAGAAAGAGAAAAGCATATTCAAAATAACAAATAGATATAAATTAAATTTCTCCTCCACTTCTAAAKAGAGYAGCCGTATGACTGCTCCTCGTTTAGATGACTAAAATTCGCCACGTATCGTTTTACTCCGTGTTGGTTTCGATTTGCGCTCCCCTGATTCTTACTTAGGATGCGGAAACCAACCCTTTAGAGTAGCCGCTGCTACTCTCCCTATAAAAAATATATTTAAAAATATCAATTTCGTATTGGACAATTTTCACAATTGCTGGTTTATCCTATATAATATCAATTTCGTATTGGACAATTTTCACAATTGCTGGTTTATCCTATAT
>NZ_JBFUIB010000484.1:0-2704 GCF_056402095.1 Peribacillus sp. P4_C12 | reverse complement strand
CTTTCTAAAAGCAATGTAATTTTGCTTCGAGGTGGGGAACTTGAAAATTATTTTACACAACTAGCCGAAAAAATTATTATGGATTCTAATGTTCGAGGCAAAGAATTAAGTGTTCTAAAACTATTAGAAGTAGTAACCAATGAACAATATACTATTACAGATTTAATAGACATTCAAGATTACGGTAATGCTATCCAACAATTAGTTGAAATGTAAATTGTATAATCAGTAATTGATACAATTTTGATTTTATTGGATTATTCGGAATTTTAAAAATAAAGCGAGGATATTATGAAAGATATAGGGCTAATTGATACCTGTTAATAGATAGACACTTTAGTTATTTAAAGGATTTTGATATTAAAAATGTTGATGGACAAAAAGAATACATATATGAAGTCTTCGAACTATATAAGTTTTTAATTAACGTCATTTTCGAGGAGAAGTTCACTGGCACAAAGATAGAGCGTCCAAAATTCACACAGTTGCTTCAAGAACTGCGGGAGGATGACACCTTGGTAGTGACGAAACTTGACCGTCTTGCTCGTAACACAAAAGAAGGTATTGAAGTCATTGAGAATCTGTTCGACAGAGGTGTAAAGGTTCATGTGCTGAATGTTGGTCTACTGGAGAAAACGACAATGGGACGGTTCTTCTTGACTACACTGCTTGCAGTGGCTGAAATGGAACATAACTTAATTGTGGAACGTACTCAGTAAGGCAAGGCTATCGCAAAGCAGCGAGACGATTTCCGTGAGGGAAGACCCAGAAAACATACAAAGCAACAAGTACAACATGCTTTAAAACTTCTTGAAAGTCATACATATAAGGAAGTGGAAGCGATGACAGGTATCACGAAAAGAACGTTGATTCGAAGAAAGAATGAACAAAAATCTCAGAGTGAAATATAAGAAAATAAGTTTACTATAGGATATCTTTCATAATTAGGGGGGCGATATTTCCACAATTAGGTGCCCCATTTTTTAGTATAAGGGTATAGTTGGTTGACTCACACACCATGGATTTTGGTAGCTGATTCCAACCAACTATAAAGATATGATTTAACTATTTTTATTCATCATTCTTGTTAATAAATTCATGAATTCCTCTGTATTAAATTTTGTAAGGTATTTAAGAAATACATAAATGCTAAACCATTAATGACAATTGCTTCTTAAAATTATTCCTCTTAAATGGCAATAGGACGACCATTTATTCTCAAATGTCCATAGAGTATAGTACAATTTATAAAAAAAAGTCCATAAATAAAGGCATGAAAACGTGTTACATAAAAGATGAAGATTTCGAATGATGAATAATAATTTAGTAGGAGTGATATGGATGAAGAATATAAAACAAAAGATAATCGACTCTGATATTGGAGTATGGTTAAGCGTTGTTTCAGTTGTTTGTTTTGGTTCGTATTACATTTATGCTACTTCTTTTAATCAATATTATGGATTGCCTAATAATTTTGTAGAGCTTACAATTGAGAATGTGGCTGCAGTAATTGTGTTTGGTGTATTCATTATGAGTATTTTTTTTGTGATACCAGAGAGTTATAGGCAGGGTTGTAGGCTCATTTTTGAAAAATTTCCATCTTTAAACTCTAGAAAAAAAAAGTTTATAAAGGTTTTARTACTTCTTATTGCACTTATTATCGCTACAATATTAGTATTACCTATACTTGGATTAGAAATTACCCAATTGATAATAGGAGTACTTTTTATTGCAATTTTAATGTCAAATGATAAACAATCACCACGAAAATGGATTATTGTTCTATGTATCTACTTAGTAGTAGGTTTGTTTGTTATGTTTGGTAGTAATAGTGCTGCTGATAAAGAAGATTATCTAATTTTGAATAGTACGAATGACCAGAATTATGTTGTTATTAAGACCTTTCAAGACAAATTTATTATTGCTCCTGTTAACTTGCAAAAAAAAGAAATAACACCAAAGTTTCAATTTATAGAAATTATGTCTGATAAAGATAATAAAGTGGAGTTCACATTAGTACATACAGGTAAGTTGAAAGTGAAAAAGGTAACGAGAGAAGAACAAAATATCAATAAATGATTTCCTAGTATTATGGGAGAAAATGGGGAGTTATCTTGCAAAATCTTCATAACAAYTTTTCTATTAATTAAAAAAGACAGTTCAAAAGGATTCTGTACTTTTCACATAGTTCTACATTTAATGAAATATCGATTTTAATAACACTCATTTTAATTCACTCAATTAGAGGCATTTACTTTAATGTAAGTGCCTTTTTATATTATTGTGGTAAAATTATCCTAAGTAGTTTTAGGGAAAGGTTAGTGTTATTGTATGGTAAATAAGAGTTTAGACGATTTAATGTCTCTAGTTGTTAAATTCAGAAATGACCGAAACTGGAAGCAATTTCATAATGCAAAGGATTTAGCAATTTCGCTTTCATTAGAAGCAAGCGAATTACTTGAGAATTTTCAATGGAGAAATAACAAAGAAGCTATAGAAGAGAATCTGGAAAACTTAAAAGATGAATTAGCAGACGTAGTAATCTATTCCCTGTTAATCGCACGTGAACTAAACCTAAATCTTGAAGATGTTGTAACTGAAAAGATTAAGAAGAATAGCGAGAAATACCCAATTGAAAAATCATTTGGTGTAAAAAAGAAATATACAAAACTATAGGAGGAGATAAATTTGAGTCATGTAATAC
>NZ_JBFUIB010000483.1:0-2710 GCF_056402095.1 Peribacillus sp. P4_C12 | reverse complement strand
ATTTTGTTTGTCTTCTGCCGATTTCGGAAACAGAAAAGGCGATCAATTTATTAACCCTGTAATTTTACCGGGTTTTTGGTTGCTTTTTATATAAAAAAAGGCATATGATAAATAAGGAGTCTCAATCAGAAAAGATATTAAACGAAAGAGGATTTTAAATGATTACAATAAAAAGTGAACGAGAAATACATTTGATGCATGAAGCAGGAAAGCTTCTTGCTGCGACGCATAGAGAAATCGCTAAAATGATTAAGCCGGGCATTACAACTTGGGAAATTGAAGCGTTTGTCGACAAATATCTAGCAGAGCACGGTGCAACGCCGGAACAAAAGGGCTATAATGGCTACAAATATGCAACTTGTGCATCTGTGAATGATGTAATTTGCCATGGTTTCCCGCAAAAGAAAGCCTTGAAAGAGGGAGACATCGTAACGATTGATATGGTTGTGAACCTTAATGGTGGATTGGCGGATTCAGCGTGGACCTATGCAGTTGGTGAGGTTTCCGAGGAAGCTCAACGTTTGATGGATGTAACAAAAAATGCACTTTATAGAGGCATTGAAGTTGCCCGGGCAGGCAATCGCCTTGGTGACATTGGACATGCGATTCAATCCTATGCAGAAGGCGAAAAATTTTCTGTTGTCCGTGATTTCACAGGACACGGCATTGGTAAAACAATGCATGAAGACCCTACTGTTTTACATTATGGTAAACCAGGTAAAGGTGCTCGTCTGAAAGAAGGAATGGTCATCACAATCGAGCCAATGTTGAATGCAGGAACATGGCATATGAAAATGGACCAAGACGGCTGGACCGCTAGAACAACGGACGGCAAACTTTCCGCTCAATATGAACATACTCTTGTTATTACAAAAGAAGCTCCGATTATTTTAACGGAACAATAAGAGTTTTTAAAAAAGCAACGGCCTAATAATTGGTCGTTGCTTTTTTTATGTCCTAAATATCATTATTTATTTGAAAGAATACCTCGGCAGAATATTCAGAATTCTATTCTATCAATAATAGATGAAATCCCTAACTAAAGTACTAAGTGGATTAGGTATTAAAAACTTTACTATTATGTGGTAGCACAGGATAATAAGGGTAGGACGAAAAAATATTTATTCTAACGAGTTAACTGATACACACTATAAAGGAGGTTTTGACAGTGAAGAAGGGGGAAAAACTGTCTACAACGGTAGAATCGGTTGGTTTAAGTCAGAGAGAATTTTTAACGATTTTTTTACTTCATTCTTTAACAGTAAAAACGAATTATCCAAGGGCGATTCATCAGGACCTGAAAAATACGTTTACTGGAAAAGTGCATAGCTATGACTACTTATGTAAGATTTCTAATACTCTTGTCGAATCCGGCCATTTATCATTATACACGAACAAGGGAAGAAATTATTATCAATTAACGGAAAAAGGGAAAGAACTTTATAAATGGTACCAGGAGAATTTTCTAGAACGCTTTTCTGAAGTGAAAAATGTCATTGACCGCTTTATGTTCGATTTAAAAGGATCTGGTGAAAACCCTCCTGTTGTGAACGAACTTCCTGAGGAATACCGATCTTATTTCTCGAAAATAATATCCGTAAAGGACCTAGTCCGTTATGTCACATTGAAGGCGGCTTTCAAAAAGAAGCCCATTTATATGGGGGAAATAGGGGACCTGCTTAAAAATCAGTTCGGTTGGATTGCTTCTAACGGGTATTTATACGATTTATCACATGAAATGGAAGAGACCGGCCTGCTTGTTGGCAGATGGGAAAGTGAAAAACGAACAAAACGTTATTTACGAATTACGGATGAAGGACAACATCATTACAAACAGATTGCTGATTCGGCCGCATATCAAGTACAGGAAATTCAAAAATACATGGCCAGTGTGGTTATGTTTCTAAAAGATAAATCCTGACTGAGAAACGAACAATTCGATCCAGTTCTAGTTTCCTGAAGAACAGATAAATCCCCTTTAGCTGATGTAATTGGATGGTTCGATGAACATGCTTAAGTTGAACCAATCAGGGGTAAATATTATATAAAACAGTTCTTATCAAGGGGGAATTCACATGGTAGAGAAACACGATGAAATGGGCAGTTTGTTTACGTTTATTAAAGGTCAGGTAAATAAATTACCTATTTCAGAATCGAAAAAGAACAAAATGCTCGATCAGCTTTTGAAGCTTAAAACGATGACGGTCGATGCGAGGGAACCGCGGATTGCTCTTGTTGGGAGGCGCGGTTCAGGGAAGTCATCACTGATTAATGCAATGTTTGGCCAAGAACGGCAATACGTTAGCCCCGTTAAATCTGGAACTGGTAAAGGTAAATGGCTTTGGTATCCGAGTGATTCTCAACCTAAAATTCGTCTGCTGGACTCTCGTGGATTGGGTGAGAGTGAGACTCCTACGGAAGACTATGAAGAAGAGACACCAATGGATGAATTAATTAAAGCGGTGACTGAGGAACAGCCGGATGTGTTTCTTTTCTTAATCAAAGCAAAAGAAACGGATTCTCGGATTGAAGAGGATTTACAAGAGTTAAGTAAATTGCGGAAAATTGTGAAAGATAAACATCATTATGATGTGCCAGTAATCTGTGTTATCACCCAAGTAGATGAATTAGATCCGCCACATTATAAACAAGTACCTTTTGATGCCCACCCTAAGAAAAAACAGCATATTGATGAGGCCATCGGTTTAAT
>NZ_JBFUIB010000482.1:0-2742 GCF_056402095.1 Peribacillus sp. P4_C12 | reverse complement strand
CATCCGTTGTACGATCAACTGTCGTATCATGGATAAGTACTAATTCTCCATCCTTGCTTCTTTGAACATCAATTTCAATATAATCTGCCTTCATTTTTACTGCTTTATCATAAGCAGCAATCGTATTTTCAGGTGCATATGCCGATGCACCACGATGGGCAACATTATCAAATAGATGCATATCCGTTTCGGCTCTATTCATTAATTCATATCCTATTAATACTAGGGAGGAGATGAATAGATGGCATCTAATGATGAATTAATTTGTCAAGAGTTTGCAAGAATTATAGGCGGCCAAGAAGGATTTGCGGGTGGAAAATGTGTGACAACCATAAATCGAAATGAAATAAAAGCAAAAATTTCAGGAAAACGTTTTAGAGTGACCTCTTCTTTCTCATTTGAATCAAGTGATAATAAGACTGGACGAGCATTGTGCCTAGGTAGGGTAGCACTCTTGCAAAAAGAAGTTGAGAATTTTATTGCTTCCATTCTTAAACAAGGAATAATAGTTTCATCCATACACAATGAGTGGCTTTTTGATAATCCGAATTTGATTTACGTTAATATTGAAGCTGTTGATGACCCATTAGTTTTTGCAAGGAAAGTCAGAAAAGCGTTAAGGAACTAAGGGATTTCTCACTAGTGGTAAACCGGAGCTGTCATAAAAGGCAGAAAAGCAGCTATAAACTGATTTTTAACGAACATAATACACAGTAAAACCCAGTTTTGTTGAACTAACGGGTGCGTTAGCTGAAGATCGGAGCTGTCTATAAGGTAGCTTTTTTGAGAACGAATTTTAGGATGACAGAAATAAACCCATTCTGTTTATACAGTGGGTATTGATAATCTTTGCAATAATATTATATTTCCAAACTTATGACAGTTATAGATTATATTTACTCTGGTATTTTAAGATTAATTGCAGGAATAATCACACTTCTAACAAGAATAGAAAACTACATTGTTTAAAAAAGAGAATATATATTTTGACATTTATTTTTTAAAAATATACCTTAAAGATGAGGTGTTCTAAATGACAAAACTAAATAAAGTAACGTTAAACAAAAGATTGCTAGCTACCGGTTTTGCTTTCATTATTTTATGTGCAGGCTTAATCGGTTTTAACCATGCAAATATTAAGGTGTTAGAACCAAGTGTAGCCAATGCAGCAACTGTAACCTATACAGCGACTGCTAACCTGAATGTCCGTACAGGTCCTTCTACTGCTAATAAAATTATAGCAACAGTTAAACAGGGTACAAAGTTAACGGTTACTGGAAAAAATGCGAATGGATGGCTAAAGGTAAGCTTAAATGGTCAAACAGGTTATGTTAGTGGCCAATATGTAAAAATATCAAACTCTTCATCTAGTACAGAAACTGTAATCTATACAGCAACTGCTAACCTGAATGTCCGTACAGGTCCTTCTACTGCTAATAAAATTATAACAACAGTTAAACAGGGCACAAAGCTAACTGTTACTGGAAAAAATGTGAATGGATGGATAAAGGTAAGCTTAAACGGTCAAACAGGTTATGTTAGTAGCCAATATGTAAAGGTATCCAATCCTTCATCTGACGCCATTCAGGTTGTTGCAAAGCCTGAAAGTATTCCAGTGCTGGTCAATAAAAAAAATAAGCTACCAGAAAACTATGTACCAAAAGACTTAGTATATACATCAATACCGTTTACTTTTAAAGAAAAGACAGAAAAGAGAAAAATGCGGAGTGAAGCAGCTGCGGCCATTAGCAAATTATTTACGGAATCCAAGAAGCAGGGAGTAAGTCTTCTCGGTGTATCTGCTTACAGATCACATGCTACACAAGTTGCTCTATTTGATTCTTATGTAAAAAGGGATGGTTATGCCAAAGCAATCACATACAGTGCATTACCTGGAACAAGTGAGCATGAAACAGGCCTTGCTATTGATGTGACAGGAGGCAATGGTAAATGCGCGGCACAGGATTGCTTTGGAGGTACTAAAGAAGCAAAATGGCTGCAGGCACATGCAGATGATTATGGATTTATTATCCGATACCCTAAAGGAAAAGAATCAGTCACTGGGTATAAATATGAACCATGGCATCTTCGATATGTAGGTAAATCAATAGCTCAAACTATTATGAGCCAAGGAATTACTCTTGAAGAATATTATTATACTAGAGCCGTTCAAAAATAAAGAAATGCTCCTAAAGATATATTGGTTCTAGTGCAAAACCTTTAATAAACTATACGCAGTGAATAGCCTCATCAAAAACTTGATGAGGCTATTTATATTTAGGTATACTACCTAGATCTATGATTTATGTAAAAGAGATAGACAAATAATGTGCTTTTCTTATAAAACTAACGGGTGCTTTAGTTCATTAAGATATGAGATCCTTGAAGATCCTAAGCGTAGGAAATTCGGGGCTTTATTTTTCATAAAATGTATTATCATAGTTTTTCGCGTTTTGTCGTCTGGACCATAATTAGAGTGTTCAAAATAGCTATCATTCCCCAAAAATAGGAATCAAATTTTAAGAAGCCGACCTTTATTGGTCGGCTTTTTTCATACTATTTTTAGCTGAAGCCTCCGTAACCGCCACCATAACCATAGCCGCCGCCGCCGTATCCACCGCCAACAAAGCTAGCTCCAACAATGATTAAAAGTATAAACAAAACGACTATAAAGGCGAAACCTCCACCAAATCCAAAACCGTCGTCACACCTTGATTCACAACCTGACATAYAGAAACCACC
>NZ_JBFUIB010000481.1:0-2748 GCF_056402095.1 Peribacillus sp. P4_C12 | reverse complement strand
GAGGGGGAATGCCATTTTCTATGGAAAGTCGAACGCTATGGTCAATGCTTCCTTCTGACACAATATCATCCAGATGTCGGTCATCTGTGACAAATAAACAACGACGGGAATTTCTCTCATTTATGGCTGGAACCAGGTTTATTAAGTCTTTGGCAACAGTGCCCTCCCTGATCATAATATACATTCCTTTACGAAGTCTCTCTTTTGCCTCTTTTGCTGTGGTGCATTCATGATCGGTTTTAATACCTGCAGACATATAAACATTGAGCTGTTGTTCGGTTAAGCCCGCGGCGTGGCCATCAATGTTTTTGCCATGTTTTATTGCATCGTTTAATTTTTGTAGCATATCCTCTTCTGTATTGGAGACGGCTGGAAAATTCATCACTTCGGCTAAACCAAGAACCCTTGGATTTTGATAGAATGGGGTTAGATCTTCGCTACTCAAGACAGCACCTGAATGTTCGAATTTTGTCGACGGTACACAAGATGGCATCATAAAGTAGAAGTCAAAAGGAAGGTCATTGGATTGTTCGATCATGTATTGAATGCCCTTTGTTCCTGAAACATTGGCAATTTCATGCGGATCTGCAACAATGCAGGTCACTCCATGTAAAAGCAGTATTTTTGCTAGTTCAGAAGGACGAACCATTGAGGATTCAATATGGACATGACCATCGATAAAGGTGGGTGAAACATATTTACCAGCGGCATCAATTTCTGATTTGCCCTCGTAACTTCCAATACCGGCAAAAAAACCATCCACGATTGCGATGTCGCCAGTATAGGTATCGCCATTAAATACATCAATAATCCGACCATTTTTAATGACGCAATCAGCAGGCTTTCTTCCTGACGCAACGTCGATTCTCCTTTGAATCAAACTTTTTTCCATTATTATGCCCTCCGTTTCTAAAAAATCTTTCCGATTAGTATTTCACTTTTTCCGAATATGTCTCCCATGTACGGAACGGTAAATCATGGTTACTAAAAGACATTTGCTGCATTTTAATAGAACGGCTCTCCATTGGTACCGCGAGTTCTTGGTATATAAATTGGTCATCAAAGCCGATACAGGCCGCATCCTCTTTCGTACAAGCGTAATAAATCACTTTTGGACGGGCCCAATAAAGAGCACCGATACACATTGGACACGGTTCGCAGCTTGTGTATATTTCACAATCAGTAAGCTGGAAACTGTTCAGATTTCTGCAAGCATCACGAATCGCTTGTACTTCAGCATGAGCGGTCGGATCATTGGCTGTTGTCACATTATTACAACCTCTCCCTACGACCACGCCATCTTTTACAATAATAGCCCCAAATGGTCCTCCGTTCTTTGCCAATACATTTTCATATGCAAGTTGAACTGCCATCTCCATGAATTTTACATCCAATAAAAACACCCCTATCAAAATTTTTGATAAACAGTAAATAGTTTGTGTGATGTTTCATGCCGTAAATATAATAAATAATATACCATATATGGATAAAAGTTGAATAATATTTTCAGAAAATAATAAAAAATACTTTTGTGTTAGAAAATATAACGTATAAAATATTTAAAATATTAAGAAGTATTTTTACAAATTATTTTAAAACTGATATTGTTAGAAGAAAATCATTAAGATTATGAAGGTGAAATGTATGGGGTTTTTGGGAGTTCTTTTACCGATATTCGGTATTTTTGTTTTAGGGTTCGTCGGTCAGAAAAGGTTTCAACTTGATACAAAATCCATTTCGACGGCAGCATTATATTTAATGTCACCTTTTCTTGTGTTCCGTACTTTTTATACAGCTGAATTTAATGTTAATTATTTTTATCTGTTTTTATTCACGATTGTACTCTGTCTTTCTCTTATTTTGGTTGTCTATATCATTTCGTTTTTTCGTAATTATACAGTAACGGAAACGAGTGGGATGATCTTAGCGTCCGCATTCATGAATAATGGAAATTACGGAACACCAGTCATTTTCCTTCTATTTGGAGCAGCAGGACTTGATTATGCCATCATTTTAATGGTAGGCCAGCAGTTAGTCATGTGTACAATAGGTATATATTTTGCTGCAAAGGGAAGTCCGGAAGGTAACGGAGTACATTCTGCACTTAAAGCTGTGTGTAGGATGCCGATTGTGTACGGAGCAATTGCAGGTGTGGTTTTTAAGCTTGTGAACATTCCTTTAAGCAATTCGGTTATGGAAGCCGTCAACCTTGTTGCAAATGCGGCAATTCCGACAATTATGATTACACTTGGAATGCAGCTTGCCAACATCTCACTAAAAAAAATCGCGCTACAAAAGCTCTCTATCTCGTTGCTGGTAAAGCTTGCTATATCTCCAGCCATTGCTTTCCTATTATCACTTGCTTTGCCGGTAGATGATATGGTCAGGCATATTATGATTATCGTAGCTGCTATGCCGACGGCAGCTAACACCACGATGTACGCTCTCCAATTTAATACGGAGCCTGAATTTGTATCAAGTGCCACGTTCATTAGTACATCCTTAAGTTTGATTACGCTTCCTATTGTCTTTTTCTTTGTATTATAGATAATATTTTAATATTTATGAAAATAAATTAGGGAATTTTAGTTTATTATGAAACTTAAAATCTTAAACCTCTTGGCCATGAATAAGATGTGTGAAAAACTTGTACATGAATAATCTGTACAAGTTTTTTTACATTGCAAAAGTGTATAAGGATAATTGATGTTAAAATTCATATACTATTATGCAATAAGAGATACGTGG
>NZ_JBFUIB010000480.1:0-2752 GCF_056402095.1 Peribacillus sp. P4_C12 | reverse complement strand
TAGTACGAATGCTATTTTGCTTGGATTGATTCTAGGAGGTATGATGGCTGTAGATATGGGTGGACCCCTGAATAAAGCGGCTTTCACTTTCGGACTTGCAGCTATTGAAGCACAAAGTTTCGGGCCTCATGCTGCCGTAATGGCAGGTGGAATGGTACCTCCTCTCGGAATTGCCTTTGCGACTACATTCTTTAAAAGTAAATTCAGTGAAATGGAAAGAAAATCTGGATTCACTAATTACTTTATGGGTGCATCATTCATTACAGAAGGAGCTATTCCTTTTGCGGCAGCTGACCCTTTTCGAGTTATCGTAAGCAGTGTAATCGGGGCTGCAACAGCTGGTGCACTGTCGATGGCTTTTAACGTCACTCTTCCGGCACCACATGGCGGTATATTTGTTATCCCGCTAGTCAATCATCCATTTCGCTATATGCTGGCAATATTAATAGGTTCTCTTATTACTGCGTTTATATTGGGAATCTGGAAAAAGAAACAGAAATAAATCACGAAAAAAGGCGGGTTCAATAATCATTGAACCCGCTTTTTTCATATCCACTCTAAAATTTCAATTCGATTACCAAAGGGGTCGAATACATAAATTCGATTTGCTCCTGGTAGCTTTTTATCTTCAATAAAAGGTATATCATTACTTATTAGATGTTGTTTAAGGTCTACTAGATTTTCAACTTCTAGAGCTGGATGGGCTTTCCTTGCTGGAATAAAATGATCTTCGGTTCCAATATGTATTTGGATCGATCCAGATTTAAACCATACTCCTCCATTGGACTTTAATGTATCAGGTTTATCAATTTCCTGAAACTTTAAAACATTAGTGAAAAACTTCCTTGCTATCTCTTCTGTATTTTTAGGAGATGCTAATTGGAAATGATCGATGGATTTAAAATTAAAGCTCATCTTAATACGCCTCCTCATTCCTTATATATCCAATTTTAATGCAATACTGCTAATAAGAACAGATTAATCTATTTATTAATGTTGATAAGTTATTCTTATTTTTACTATTTAATTCTGCATAATTAAACGAATAAGGTATGATTTCAAATGTTTTTGGGTATGTGTATAAAAAGTTATTAAAGGAGTGGAACGTGTATGCTGAAGAAAAATTCATTAAAAACTACTAAAAGGGATGATATGATTGATGTTACAACAGAAGTGCAGGCATTTATCACGGAAACTGGTATTCAAGAGGGCATAGCTCTTGTATATTGTTCACATACTACTGCTGGAATCACGATTAATGAAAATGCGGATCCAGACGTCAAAAAGGATATGCTAAGGAGGCTGGACGAGCAATATCCATGGAATCATACTCTAGATCTACATATGGAAGGGAATACTGCAGCCCATTTGAAATCAAGTACGGTCGGTTCGTCACAACAAGTGATTATTCATAAAGGAAGTTTGATTCTGGGTACATGGCAGGGTCTTTATTTTTGTGAATTCGATGGTCCTAGAGAGAGGCAGTACTTTATCAAATTGACTAGTTAAGGCTAGGAATAGTCAGGTAAGGGTAAAATAGGAGGAATCAGATTGGATGATGTTTGGATTAAAGGAAGAAATGTAGTATTGAGAAACGTAAAAAAAGATGATTTAAAACTTTTGTGGAGCTTAAAGTATGGGGAAGAGAATCCAGAGTGGAAAAAATGGGATGCACCATATTATCCTCACGAACTCATTGATTTTAATACGTATATTGATAAAGAAGAGAAACATCGGAACTATGATGAGAAAATAGGAGTATACTCCGAGTTAATAATGGAAAAGGATCATCAAATAATCGGATCAATTGTATATTATTGGGAACACGAACCATCGCGATGGCTTGAAATCGGTATTACTATTTTTGAGGCCAATTATTGGAATGGCGGATATGGAACGGAAGCCATAAAGTTGTTTATCACCTATTTATTTGAAAACATTGAAATCGAACGGGTTGGACTGACGACCTGGTCAGGAAATGAGCGGATGATGGCTGTTGCATTAAAAGTAGGTATGCAGCTTGAAGGAAGAATGAGGAAATGCCGTTATTTTGATGGTTATTATTACGACTCCATAAGGATGGGAATTTTACGTGAAGAATGGGAATCCCTTCAAATAAATAATTAAGCGGATTTGAAAGAGTTAAATAAAAATTCAAAGTGTGTAATATTTTACCTGGATTCCCTTGGAAATAATTTAGCACTGTTTTCTCCAATTGGGTCTGTTATCCTAGGTAGATGCTTAACAAGGAGGTTACAGGATGAAATTATCATCATTATTAACAGTGATAATAACTCTAAGCGTCATCGTACTTGGAATAGCATTCCCTTTTGGAACCATAAGTAAAGCTTCTAATGGCGCAAAAAAACATGTCATTAAGCAAGGTGAATCGATATGGGATATTGCGAAGCAATACGGAGTGCCAATTGGTACGTTAAAAGAAGTCAATCATAATGAAAATAATGTTGCCGATCCAGGTAAAACATTGATTATTCCTCATGTAATGAGTGAAAATGATAAAGATCTATTAGCTAGGCTGGTGCATGCTGAAGCAAAAGGAGAGCCATACCGAGGAAAGGTCGAGGTTGCGGGAGTTGTTTTGAATCGCCTAGATAGCAATGAATTTCCCGATACGATCCGTGAAGTGATTTATCAAAAAAATCAATTCTCCCCTGTTGGTGATGGTAGTATTAATAAAGCAGCAGGAGCTGATGCTAAGAGAGCTGTAAATGAAGCTATAGCGATCCATGGC
>NZ_JBFUIB010000479.1:0-2754 GCF_056402095.1 Peribacillus sp. P4_C12 | reverse complement strand
ATCTTCCTGTGTAATATATGCATAACGAAGCTCACCTTTTTTTTCCGCGTTCATACCAAAATAACAAGGAAATGTTTTATCCATCACCGTATTGTGGAAAGTTTGATATTCCTTGATTAACCATAGAGGTACTCGATCAGGATTTTTCATATCTTCTTTCGTTAACAAACATGAATTCGCAGTCAGCATCTCTTTTCTCCTTCAAATTGATATACTATCTTATACCCAGAATTTGATAAAATAAACGTCCATAACAGCTTATTCTCTCGTCATATTAAAAGATGCTGCAATAGATTCAAATTTTTTTGATTTCATCTGTATCAGCCTGAGCTAGTCTGCAAAAAAGCAGAGTGAATCCAATCTCATGAATTATTATAATGGACTGGTCTGTGGCAAAAACTCCTAGAAATCAAGCTAAAGCAAATCTCCCTGTAATGTTAAGGGAAATACAAAGTAGAACCTAAATAAAAGATTAAAATAAATCAGGTTAATGATCATTTTCTTTACTTTAGGATAACCTAAAAACTAAGGAGTGATTATATATGACAAGAAGAAATAAAATCCTAGTAGCGGGAGCTAGAAAAGGTCTTGATGATTTAAAAGCCAAAGTAGCTGGTACGAAGAATCATGAAGATGCAAAGTTTGAAGTTGCAAAAGAAGTTGGCGTACCACTGAAAAAAGACTATAACGGTCAACTGACATCAAAGCAAGCTGGAAAAATTGGTGGAAAGTTAGGAGGAGGTATGGTCAAGGAACTTATACAGATGGCTCAGGAAAACTTAGGAAAAAACAATAACTAATTCATTGAATCACGATTGCTTAACAAATATAAACTCAGAACGTTTAACATTTAGAAGGAGACGGACATTTCCTTATCCCCGCCTCCTTTTTGCTCAAATTTCAAATATATAAATGATTTTCATGAATTTTAAGTTAAAAATTTATTCATTACATCTCGGTTTAATTGATCATTAGTACCTGCAAAAACAACGGACCTTTAATCAAAATATAAATATAATCAGTAAGCTCCAGCGCTATAGCAAGGTTTTGTTCGACTAGAAGTATTGTCGTTCCTTCTGCCTTTAATTGTTTTATAATTTTAATGACTTCTAGAACCATAATTGGAAACACCCTGTGGTTTATGTTAATAGATTAGACTTTAATGCTATAAATAAAAAACAGCCAGGAATGTTAAGATTCCCAAACTGCTTGAAAAATTATTGCGCTGTATATCCACCACCTATTTATATGAATAAATTTMTTTATATCATCACGTACAGTCATATCCTATTTTTCATTCTTTTTACAAAACTCCATATTCCTTTTCGTTACTTTGATAGATTTCTTCAATTTTCTTACCCTTGGCCCGTGCCAATATTTCCATCCGAACGGCTAATTGTTTCATGGTGAAATCTAAAACAGCTTGTTTATCATTATCAAATGGATTGCCAAACCGATCATATCCTTCCATATTTAACGCGATGGCAAGTGGGGCAAGTTCTGCCATTCTTTTTTCAACTTGTCTAAAAATATGTGGATGCTCACTGATAATCCTCTGTAGCAAAAAAGTGCCATATGCAATATGGCGCGATTCATCTTTTTTCAAAAGGCCAACCCCTTTTAATAAACCAGGCATCATATTATTGTCTTCTAGTGTCTGATAAAACCCAAAATACCCGGTTTCAGCAAGCACTCCCTCGGTAAACATATTATATACAGTGGCCGCTTCCGCCAATGCTTCAGGAGACTGATCGTGTATTAGTTTCTCCATCGCCTCAGGCAGTATTTCGTAAAAAATAGATTTGTATGTTTCTGAATGATAAACCGTTAGATCACCTGTTTCACCAATTTGATCTAACGTATAACGGAAAAATTCCATATGCTTTGCTTCCTCGAATAAGAAAGTTGTTAAGTACATTTCCTCTTCAATTCTACCTTCCTTTGCTATAGCCATAATAAGCGGAAGTAAATCCAATGTCACGGCTTCTTCTCCGCCCTGGAAAAGCGAAATAATCCGTAATAAAACTTCTCTTTCAATACTAGTAAACGACTTCCAATCTTCTATATCCTGACTGAAATTAATGTCACGCGGATTCCATACACCGAATTTTTTTGCCTTTTGATAGAGTTTAAACGGAAGGGTATCTTCTCTAAAACTTCGGCTGCTGGTCGTCAAATTCGTTCTTTTCATTTTTTTATCCTCCTTAAAATAGGGAATCGTAAACTTGTAAACACTTAAGCATAGATAATCAAATTTGTAAGGCCCTACCTTATATTGTAAGATATTAGTAAGTTTTTACCTATCACTGAAAAAGTAGGGAGGAATAAAGTCGAATGCTTGAGGAAACCTTGTTGAATCATGTTAAAAATATTTCCATACAAAAAGATATGAGAAATAAATCAAAAATGATTGTAAAGGGCTGTGTAGATTTTTTTTCATTTCAACGTGCCTCTTTGTTCAGTTACTCTTGTTTAAGTGGTATGGGTGAAGGTATTTACTCATGCACAAGTAAAGAAACAATTTCGTTACATCATGTCAAAGAAAATATTCATGATATATACCCCATCCACCAAGCTCTCATAAATAACAAACCAGTATATTTAACAATTAAACATACGAAATCATCCATACCTGCAAAATACGTTAAAAGATTTGCAATCTCTTCATTAGCTGTAATTCCGGTTATAGTCAATGAAATGGTTATTGGTTTTGTTTTAGTTGACCCAATACAGACCAACGAACCTGTTACAAAG
>NZ_JBFUIB010000478.1:0-2756 GCF_056402095.1 Peribacillus sp. P4_C12 | reverse complement strand
TAGGGGTATTTACCTGTTTTCTTTTATTGTCTTTTTATAGTGTAATTGGTGGTTGGATTGTTATTTATTTTGCAAAAGGTTTATTTGGTGGAATAATTAGTGAGGGCGCAGATTATGGATCTGTTTTTAACGAGACGATTGGAAATCCTATCTTGGTGAATGTAGCTCAATTTGCATTTTTGGCGATTACCGTTTTAGTTGTAGCAAAGGGGATTCAAAATGGCATTGAAAAAGTAAATAAAATTTTGATGCCCGCTTTATTTTTACTATTTTTTGTTCTAATCATTCGCTCACTAACACTCGATAACGCTATGGAAGGTGTGAAGTTCTTTCTAGCACCTGATTTCTCGAATATTACATCTCAAAGTATTCTGTATGCGATGGGTCAAGCGTTTTTCTCCTTAAGTGTCGGCGTATCAGTAATGGTTACTTATAGTTCATATCTTTCAAAAAAAGAAAGCTTAATTCAACCGGCCATTTCAATCGTTACAATGAATTTATTCATTGCTTTATTAGCAGGATTAGCAATCTTCCCAGCTGTATTTTCACTAGGTTTAGAACCAGCTGAAGGACCTGGTTTGTTGTTTGTTGTACTGCCTGCTGTGTTTAATCAAATTGTTTTTGGAGAAGTTTTCTTATTAGGTTTTTTAGCATTATTTTTATTTGCCACATTAACTTCGGCTTTTTCTATGTTAGAAATAATTGTCGCATCACTAATTAAAGGAAAAGTGGAGAAGCGAACAAAATATGCATTTATTATTGGTGTTTTAATTTTTGCAGTAGGAATTCCCTCTGCATTATCCTATAGTGTTTTTGCTGATATGTTAATCTTCTCGAAAAATTTATTTGATTCAGCCGATTATTTAGTTAGTAATATATTAATGCCACTAGGAGTGTTTTTAATCTCTATTTTCGTACCACTTAAGATTAAGAAAAGCACTTTGAGAGAGGAACTATTACAGCATTCTCGTTTAGGGGCTTCTGCATTTAATATATGGTTTTTTATAATGAGGTTCATTATTCCTTTAGTTATTATCATCGTATTTCTTGATAGTACTGGAATACTTGATAAAATAGTTGCGATTTTTTAGTATGAAACCACTCACTTTTTGAGAGCTTATTATGAGTGAATCAAAAGCTCTGAAAGCTAGCAGAGATTCTGCCTAACTTCAGCACTTTTTTATAAAAAAACGGATAAATAAGGGGTATGGCGAAGCCAAAGTGATATGGGCATCAGAAATACCGAAAAAAGCTTAAAAAAATGAAGATGGGAAAGATGGGCTTGGTTATAAGATTGACAAGGTTGGGGTCGGCGGTTCGAGCCCATCACAGTTCATTTAATTGGAAAGGTTGGAATCCTTGATTTATCAAGGGTTACAGCCTTTTTTGTTTGTACTTTTTTGTGGAGGAAATGAGATAGAAAAACTACAATTTTAGATTGTATAGCAGGTTCGTTTAATAGAAATACAAGAACTGTTAGGGAAAATGTGTGTTTTGATAGGGGAATTGGTCAATCTATGGCATAGACGATGATGGCGAATTATTCCAGACCTTTCAGATAAAGAACGTGCTTCAACTTGAGTAGAAATCAAGAATCTTGGGTCAACAAACCATAGGGCTTCTGTTAACATGCATATGGGTTTTCCCTGTAATAATTCCGTGCTGATGCAGTCCTGCTCATTGTAAACTTTCAGCTGTTTTCAAGTGTTACTTTGATTTTCATCCGTGTCCTGCATAGCGGAAAAGGAACCGAATATTTTTGCTGAAATATGATAAAAACAATCTCTGCTTACCTCACGTATTTTCCAATGAATGGTTGGGAATAACAATTTGGATCCCTACGATTGAAGGAACGGCTGCTCATTTTGCCATCTTTGAACCTGAACTTTAGCAAGTTTTGAGCTAAATCGTAAGTTTTTGTTAAAAGATTTACAACCTCAGTTAACTTTGGTAGTTGCTCCACTAAAGTAGTTAGTGATTCTTGAACTTCAGGTTTTAATAATTGATCAAGTAGATCCGTTTTACCAAATGCTTGTTGAGCTTGAGTCAATTCTTCTGACATATCCAATTTTCCTTTTTATCTGTATTTCCGCTAAGCTTATTTGTTTTAATAACTCTTGTAAAACATATTCCGACAATCGATTAGGATTAGATATTAAATTTTTTCTTCCAAGCCATAGTAGGAACGATGACAGAAGAAAGAACCAGAAATCATATACCCTAATCAAGTCGATGAAGAAAAGAACGACATATTCAGGATTGGAGACTGAATATCTCAAAAACCTTATTATGCTTTAGCTTAAGCACTTTGAGATGGCTTTAGCTGTCGACGTTTATGTCCAAATCCACCTGCTTTAGCATGTGGTTGTTTAAGGCGTGTTAGGGGTACATTATGATGCCGACATTTCTAATTACCTAATTATTTCATTTCTTTGAGCAAAAACGTTTTAACCGCTTTTGGACCGTTCAAGACACGCGGGAAGCCTGTATATGGAATCAAGAGCACGACAGTTCCAACAATTTCATTTGGATTGATCCAATGGAAGTCCCGACGCGTTTTTTCCATGTTATTTCATCCCAAATATTATTTGTATTTGACAGAAATAAGTATAACGCAGTTTTTTAAGTCGTCAAATACATATTATTCATTCAAAGTATTCCTATTTTTCATGATTAAAAGGTAAATCTGCAGAAATATACTGGATAAATTCACGAACTGCAGGTGAAGGGTGTTTCTTTTTTTTCGATATCAATCC
>NZ_JBFUIB010000477.1:0-2756 GCF_056402095.1 Peribacillus sp. P4_C12 | reverse complement strand
GTCATACAGTACTTGGAGCAATAGAGAGACAGACATTAGGCCAAATTTTTTATATTGGTAATCAATTAAAAGATGAGAATTGGGAAGCCCCTTAGTTATCAAAAAGGAAAATCGGAAGAATACTTGCTACACAAGCTTAAAAAACATAAATGAAAGCAGCTATTGAGTTAACCATTTATAGAGGCCTTTTTAAGTGAATTAAGTTTATTAAGTATTCAGGCTCAATCCTTGTACAAGGAATTGTGTTTTTTGGGTGAGCGACCTTGGTTCATTAAGACGTACTAAAGACCACAGTTGTTGTTTTAGAATAAAGTTTGCTCAAATGATACTAATGACCTAAAAATAACAAATTGAAAGAGCTTGTTTTGAAAAAGGTTTGATCACTTCTGTGACCCTTATACAAAAATGGAATCTAATAAAAAGTGGTTAACTTGGGAAGTTGAGTCACTTAATAATTCAACCTCTTCTGAATAATGAGAAAAATATGTATAATTAAGAAGATCAAATATAGTTTCCAATCAAGTAAATATAAATATAGTGATTTGTACTTGTGAGTCTATAATGAAACGCATAATGAAGGGGTTTGAAGTTGAAATAAGTTAATGTTTCAATTCTTTTTACCTACTATATAAATCAAAATTACTAGCATTTAATACCTATCTTGTGAAAAAGTACTCATTGGTTTATTGATTTTTTAATTTATTCGTAATATACTTAATATTCAACATCTTTAATTCAAAGTATAGTACCCTTTTGCGAGGTTGAAAGGAAGGTGGTTTTAAGCTATAAAACTGCTGATTTTGGGTTTTTGAGAAAAAACGTAAATTTATGCAAACGCTTCGCTAGTTATTTTTGGTGAGTTTCTATGAATACTTCTAACTATCCTCGCAGAATATTTTAGTGTACTAAACCAGAAGTTAATAGATGGCAGAAGGATAATCTCTTAAACTAGGGATACTCCAAGAAAGACTAAAGATGAGGGGGAATATTTTTGAAAAAGTCTAAATTTTCAGTGCTTGCGCTTCTAATGGCTATTATGCTTGTGCTTGCAGCATGTAACAGCGGTTCGAAGGAAACTTCGAATGAAAAAGAAGGTGGCTCGAGTGACTCAGCCAAATCAAAAGTATTAAATGTAAACAACTCAAGTGAACCTGGTTCGCTTCATCCTGCTAATGCGCAAGGAACTCATGAATCATGGATTCTTGAACATACGTTTGAAGGACTGACTAAGAAAACAGAAGAAGGCAAAATCGTACCAGGTGTTGCAGAATCATGGAAGATCAGTGAAGATGGATTAAAATGGACATTTAAATTGAAAGATGGTTTGAAATGGTCAAATGGAGATCCGCTTACAGCGAATGATTTCGAATATGCTTGGAAATATGCATTGAAACCAGAAACAGCTGCTGATTATGCTTACCAACTTTATTATCTTAAAGGCGGGGAAGCTTACAACAGTAAAAAAGGCAAGGAAGAGGATGTAGGAGTAAAAGCAACGGACGACCTTACGTTAGAGGTTACATTGGAGCAGCCTACACCATATTTTCTTGATTTGACTTCTTTCTATACTTTCTACCCGATCGATAAAAAGGTACAAGAAGAAAATCCAAAATGGGCTTTGGATGCCAAAACACATGTATCAAACGGTCCATTCAAGTTAACGGAGTGGAAACATAAAGAAAGCCTGAAAATCGAAAAGAATGAAAATTACTATGATAAAGACAAAATCAAATTGGATGCCGTTAATTTTGCTCTAATTGAAGATGAAAATACTGCATGGCAAATGTATCAGAGTGGCGAATTGGACATCGCTTATCCACTACCAGTGGATGTACAAGGTCAATTGGTTAATTCTGGAGATAAAGAATTCAAAAATGGAGCAGAACTTGCTGTCTACTATTACAACTTTAATACTAAAGTAAAACCTTTCAATAATGCTAAAGTAAGAAAAGCGTTATCAATGGCTATCGAACGTAAAAAAATTACGGATAATGTTGCTCAAGGTGGTCAAAAGCCTGCCTTTGGAGTAGTCCCGCCAGGTATTCCTGATGCAAGTGGTGATTTCCAGGAAAATACAGGTGACCTTTTTGCGGAAAATGTTGATGAAGCTAAGAAATTGTTAAAAGAAGGATTAGCTGAAGAAGGCATGAAAGAACTTCCTGATTTTTCAATTTTATATAATACATTAGATTCTCATAAAAAAATTGCTGAAGCTGTTCAAGGAATGTGGCGCGATAACCTAGGTGTTGAAGTTACACTTGAAAATGCTGAATTCCAAGTTAAACTTGACCGTGAAAAAGCTGGGGACTTCGAGATTTCCCGTGCAGGATGGGTTGGTGACTATGTTGATCCGATGACATTCATGCTTTGGGAGACAGACGGTGCCTATAATGATGCGGATTGGTCCAACAAAGAATATGATAAATACTTAAAAGAGGCGAAATCTACAATGGAACCAAAAGAACGGATGGCTGCTTTGCATAAAGCAGAGGAAGTTCTGATTGATGAAATGCCGATTCTCCCGGTTTACTTCTATACAAAACCATATATGGTTAAATCGAATGTTACTGGGGTTTATGCACCAATAAACGCTTATCCGAACTTTATTTACGCGGATAAAAAATAAAAGAAGGATGAAAATAGGAGGTATGTCCGATTATGGACATACCCTATTTTTCAATTGCGAATTTGAATATTTCATGAATTCATTTCCGTTTTCAACTCCTTAGAAAATCGATGATTGGGGTGATTACCAT
>NZ_JBFUIB010000476.1:0-2757 GCF_056402095.1 Peribacillus sp. P4_C12 | reverse complement strand
GATGAAGAAGGAACCGTTCTTAAACATTATCTTCGGAAAGCAAGTGGTGAAGAGCATGAAGAAAAAAAGCATGAAAAAGTCATTTCAAATGAAGAACTTCTACAAAAAATAGAAGAAAATCAAAAAACGATAGTACTTGATGTACGTGAATCGGCAGAATATGCGTTTAATCATATTCCATCTGCTAAATCCCTTCCAATGGGTGAATTAGAAGAACGTTTTAGTGAACTGGATAAAGAGTCTGAGATTTTTGTCATATGCCGAACCGGTAGCCGAAGTGACCTGGCTGCACAAAAACTAACAGCTGCAGGATTTAAACAAGTGGTTAATGTTGAACCGGGCATGAGCCAATGGAATGGTCCTACAAAAAAATCAGTGAACGAATAACATATAATCCTAAAAATGGAGGGGCATATCATGTCTAAAAAAGTAGCGATAATAGCTAGTAACGGTGGTTTATTTGACGCATATAAAGTATTTAACATTGCAACAGCAGCAGCAGCAACGGATCAAGAAGTAGCTATTTTCTTTACATTCGAAGGCTTAAATTTAATCCATAAAGTAGCGAATCAACAACTACCGATGCCAGAAGGTAAGGAACATTTTGCAGAAGGATTTGCGAGGGCTAATGCACCTTCTATTCCTGAGTTACTTTCTATGGCACAAGAAATGGACGTCAAGTTTATTGGATGTCAAATGACCATGGATGTTATGGGCTTGGATAAAGAAGCTTTCGTTGATGGCATCGAAGTCGGTGGAGCTGTTACATTTTTAGAATTCGCGAAAGATGCGGATGTAACTTTAACCTTTTAAGTCAGGTAAAAAATTTTGAAACACTAAATACTATAGGGGGTATATTTTATGACGTTAAATGAAATGACAGCCAAAGAGGTTTCAAAGAAAGTAATCAATAAAGCTGAATTATTTATTTTGGATGTTCGAAATGAAAGTGATTTTAACGATTGGAAAATTGAAGGAGAGAACTTTGAATTCCTTAATATTCCTTATTTTGATTTACTGGATGGCGTTGAAGAAATCATCGATAAAATTCCAGCAAATAAAGAAATTTTAGTTGTCTGTGCAAAAGAAGGCTCATCTATTATGATTGCTGAAATGCTATCTGAAGCAGGGCTGGATGTTTCTTATTTGAAAGGCGGAATGAAAGCATGGAGTGAACACTTAGAACCAGTGAAAATTGGGGATTTGAATAATGGCGGAGAAATCTACCAATTTGTACGTCTCGGTAAAGGTTGTTTATCTTACATGATCATTTCTAATGGTGAAGCAGCCGTTATTGATTCTACAAGAATGACTGATATCTACGTTGATTTTGCCGATAGTATTGGAGCGAAGATCACTCATGTATTTGATACGCACTTACATGCTGACCATATTTCAGGTGGAAGAAAAATAGCAGAAAGTGCAAATGCAACTTACTGGCTACCACCAAAAGATGCAACAGAAGTAACTTTTGAATATCAGCCATTAGAAGGCGGTAAAGTGGTTACGATCGGTCACACAGCTATCAATATTCATGCTCTATACTCCCCGGGCCACACGATTGGTTCCACTTCATTTGTAGTCGATGAAAAATACTTGCTTTCAGGAGATATTCTATTCATCGATTCCATTGGTAGACCGGACTTAGCCGGATTAGCTGAGGATTGGGTAGGAGACTTGAGAGAAACACTTTATACTCGCTATAGAGAATTGTCAGACGAGTTGATCGTACTGCCATCTCACTTTATGATCATTGAAGAATTAAATGAAGACGGCAGTGTTGCGAAGAAATTAGGAGAGTTATTTGTAGAAAATCATGGTTTGAACATTGCTGACGAAACAGAATTCAGAGAGTTGGTTACAGGAAACTTACCTCCACAGCCAAACGCATATCAAGAAATCCGTGAAACGAATATGGGGAAAATCACCCCTGATGAGGAAAAACAGCGCGAAATGGAAATTGGACCAAATCGTTGTGCGGTTCGTTAAACTTAAAAAAAGATTATAAATACTACGAAAACAGGAGAGATGTATGATGAATTCAGATAAAATGTTAGATGCTAAGGGACTTGCTTGTCCGATGCCGATCGTTAGAACAAAGAAGGCTATGAATGATTTACAATCTGGTCAAGTGTTAGAAATACATGTGACAGATAAAGGCGCTAAAGCAGATTTAGCTGCTTGGTCAAAATCTGGTGGTCATGAGCTAGTAGAAACTGCAGAAGAAAATGAAGTTCTAAAATTTTGGATTAGAAAAGGCTGATAATGATAAGGGAACCCTATTGGTTCCCTTCTTTTCAAGRAGGCAATAAAAATGGATATTACTTTTATCATAACCATCTTTTTGATAGGATTTATAGGTTCCTACATTTCAGGAATGCTAGGTATAGGCGGATCCATCATTAAATACCCAATGCTTTTGTATATACCACCACTTTTCGGTTTAGCGGCTTTTAGTGCTCATGAAGTCTCAGGAATAAGTGCAGTACAAGTATTATTTGCATCCATAGGTGGTGTCTGGGCTTATCGTAAAGGTGGCTATTTAAATAAGACGCTCATTATCTATATGGGTGTTAGTGTACTAATTGGTAGTGTCATTGGGAGTTTTGGTTCGCAATCCATGTCTGAAGACGGGATAAATATCGGGTAGTGTCATTGGGAGTTTTGGTTCGCAATCCATGTCTGAAGACGGGATAAATATCGTGTATGGCCTACTTGCTCTAATAGCAGCTGTCATGATGTTTATTCCTAAAAAAG
>NZ_JBFUIB010000475.1:0-2768 GCF_056402095.1 Peribacillus sp. P4_C12 | reverse complement strand
GCTGAAGATACAGGCATGACATTCTTTGGAACAAGTGCCCCTTTTCTAACGAATTCTATGAAATTAGGAATCAAACCAATGGAAAAATATGACCTATCAAAATTGAAGGCTCTTTTTTCTACAGGAGCTCCTTTATCAGGTGACGGATATAAGTGGGTATATGGAAATGTTAAAAAGGATGTCTGGCTCAGTTCATCAAGTGGCGGAACAGATGTCTGTGCCGGATTTGTAGGAGGTGTGCCTACATTACCAGTTAGAATTGGCGAAATACAGGGACGGGCATTAGGTGTTCATGTCGAAGCCTTTGATGAACAAGGCCAATCTTTAATTAATGATGTCGGAGAATTGGTCATTACCAAACCGATGCCATCCATGCCGCTTTATTTCTGGAATGACAAAGATGGGACAAGATACTACGAGAGTTATTTTGATACGTATCCTGGTATTTGGAAACATGGTGATTGGATAAAAATTGACGATAAAGGCAGTTGTATCATTTATGGACGTTCCGATTCGACGATTAATCGTTCTGGAGTACGTATGGGTACAAGTGATATTTACCGGGTTGTTGAAGCGATTGACGAGGTAATGGAAAGTCTTGTAATTGATAGAGAAGTGCTAGGGCGTGGTTCGTCCTTACTGATGTTTGTTGTTCTTAAGTCTGGCAACAGTCTAGACCCTACCCTAAAAGCAAAAATTAAGGAACAAATTAGAGGGAATGTTTCTCCTCGTTTTATCCCAGACCAAATTTATGTTGTTGAGCAAATACCAAAAACATTGAACGGAAAGAAAATGGAAGTTCCGATTCGCAAAGTACTATTAGGTTTTGAGTTTGATAAGGTAGTGAATCCAGACTCTATGGGCAATCCTGAATCGCTTCAATTTTTCAAAGATTTAGCATTTGARTTAAATGAGGAAAAAATATTCTAAGAATACTGTGGCTTTAAAATAAAGTCGTGATGATTAAAAAATGTTCCGACGAAGAGTGGTTTGATAAAATATCCTGTTTAATGCAGGATATTTTTTATTTATAGAAAATAGCAGGTTGGTGATAAAAGAAGGGAAGTAACTTTTTTCTTTGAAGACAAGGGAGGATAGGGTCAACGGAGGAGAAAAATTTGTTTATCCATAAGATTGATGAAGAAGTCTCTTTGAGATTATTAAATGAAGATGACGCTGAAGGATTTTATATATAAAAAATGGCTCGGTTGGCTCGACAGCGGACGAAGCTCAAAGGGTAAAGCAGTACCTAAAACACGTTTAAAATCTACATTTTGACTCAAAGGGAATTTTATTAGTAGAGAAGATCTAAACCCCTTGTTCTATATGGACAAGGGGTTTAGATACAAAGATAAGAAAGTATAACTTTTCGAGTTAAAAAAATTGTCTATCTCCACAAGGGAAGCTACTTTGTATGAGCATCGCAGGAACAACCTGGGTTTTTGAATGTTCAAAGGCGCCCTGCGCTTTTCTAATTATTTTGCTAAGCTTTCTGCCAATTGTTTTTCTTTCCACATGACTGTAATACCGAGGCCAATGACCATAATGACAGCAGCAAAAAGATAAGGATAGTGGATGTTTACATCAAATAGTATTCCGCCCATTGCTGGCCCGAAGATATTACCTAAGCTCGTATAGGTTGAGTTCATTCCAGCTACAAATCCTTGCTCTTTCCCAGCAGCTTTTGATAAAAATGTCGTCAATGCCGGACGAAGCAAGTCAAATGCGAGGAAGATGAAGCAAGTTACCGCTAGCACTGCCAAATAGCTAGAAATCACGGTGGACGCCACCGCAAATATTGCACCTGTAATTAAACATAATTGGATTAGTTTTTTTTCACCAAGTATATCTACCATTCTTCCAAACATAAATACTTGTACAACAACGCCGAAGATTGAGCTTATTGTAATAATGGCGGCAATGTCCTTCGGCGTGAAGCCGAATTTATGATCAGAAAATAGGCTAAAAACAGTTTCATATGCTGACAAACCGAAAGCAAGAACAAATACTATGATAAATGCAATAAAGTAAAGCGGATTAAGTGATCTTTTTAAATCGCTTAAAAAGTTTGTTTGCTTTGTTTTAGCAGAAATTTCTGCAAGCTGTTCCTTTGTTAGCGGCTCTTTTAAAATAAATATTGATGAAATGCATGCTAAAAAGGCAATGGCTGCCGCGAAGAAAAAGGGCATGCGTATGCCGTATTCTGCAATAAAACCACCAATGCCAGGTCCTATAATAAAGCCAGTACTAATGGCGGCAGAAAGATAGCCCATTGCTTTTGGCCGTTCCTGAACTGATGTAATATCTGCAACATAAGCAGTAACACCTGGCATAATAAAGGCGGCACTAATTCCCCCTAGAATCCTTGATAAATAAAGCACTGATACATTTGTTCCTAAACCAAAGATAAGTTCTGAAACACCAAAAAGGAATAAGCCGATTATGATGATTTTCTTTCTGCCATAATGGTCAACCCAACGTCCTGCGAGTGGTGACATAAGTAGTTGTGCCATCGCAAATACGGCTACAAGATAGCCCATCGTTTTTCCTGATAAATGCATGATATTCATAAAAGACGGCATAACGGGGATTATGAGACCAATTCCTAGAAATGGAATGAATATATTGCTTAGAAGAATAATTAATACCGATTTTTGTTCTTTTATTGTTTTCTCCATGTATCAACACCTCCTTTCTTTATGAATCATTGATGTGAAATACCTCTCCAAAATACTGTCCAAGAGGCTTCTAATTTATCCTTCAGCCGC
>NZ_JBFUIB010000474.1:0-2785 GCF_056402095.1 Peribacillus sp. P4_C12 | reverse complement strand
GCAGTAACGCGGCCCTTGATTCAAACTCTTCTCGGGTTAGCGGAAGTTCCATTCCCCTAAAAAATATCTCCATTTCTTCAAGCTTCTTCAGATAAAGTATGGCTGTATTTTGCGGGTGAACATTTTCTGCAAGATCTTCTATAAAATCAGCCACTATCCCGCTTTGCTTAACTATCAGAGGAATATTTGTAACTAAAGGAAGAATCCGCTCAATTATTTCAAATTGCTTTTCACGCATCTTGAAATAATGGTAATAAAGGTCTTCTTCCCTTAAAAAATGATTTTCTACGTCTCGGAAAGCAAGGCTTTTGGCTTGATTAAGAAGATTAGCTGTTTCTGTAATTTCCTTTCCATCCCAGGTGTGATCATTATCCCGTAAATAGCGAACAATCCCCATCAAAATCGCACTAAAATTAGTTTCAATTTTTTCCTGATAGGCAAGCAGTTTCTCATCAAGACTAGGCATGTACAGATTCATGACAAGCGCTACCCCTACTCCTACGGCGATTAATATCGTTTCATTAATCAGAAGAGCAAAAGAAATGTCACCCGACCCATATAGATGCATGATAATGACACTGCTCGTTACAATTCCTTCATTAATCTTCAAAGCAACTGTAGTTGGAATGAAAATCAAAAGAATCAATCCTATTATCAATGGATGGAAGGCAATAAACTGAAACAATAGGGTGGAATAAACCATTGCGATTAAACAAGCCAAAAATCGATGCCAGGAGGCATACACCGATTTCTTTTTTGTAACTTGTATGCATAAAATCGTAATGATTCCCGCAGCCGAAAAATGATCCAGGTTAAGCATTTGTGCAATAATAATTGCCAAGGTTGCCCCCAAAGYAGTTTTAATCGTTCTGTATCCGATTTTAAACATTGTTATGTATCACCTGGCTCTTTCACTATCTATTATAATACTATCAGCAATTCAGATAATTTTACAGTCCTTAGAACGAAAATTTTCAATTTTTAAAAATACATACATTATATGGATAAAATAAAAAAAAGGTAACCAAAAGTTACCTTTTTTTATAATTATATACTAATACTTTGGCTTATAAAACTTTTTCTAAAAAGTCTTTTGCACGCTGACTTTTCGGATTGGAAAAGAATTCTTCAGGAGCACTTTCTTCAACAAGCAGGCCTTCGTCTAAGAAAAGTACACGATCGGCCACTTCTTTAGCAAATCCCATTTCATGCGTTACAATCAGCATAGTCATCCCTGTATGAGCAAGCGACTTCATAACGTCGAGTACTTCTTTTACCATCTCAGGATCAAGTGCTGAAGTAGGCTCATCAAAAAGCATTACTTCCGGGTTCATCGCCAATGCGCGAGCAATAGCGACCCTTTGTTTTTGTCCACCGGATAGACGGTTAGGATAAGATGATTCTTTATCAGCCAACCCGACTTTTTTCAAAAGCTCACGAGCTTGATTTACCGCTTCTGCCTTCGTTAATTTTTTCACCTTCATAGGCGCGTATGTCAAATTCTCTAGCACGGTTTTATGAGGGAATAAATGAAAATGCTGAAATACCATCCCTACATTTTCACGTACTTTCATTATGTTGGTCTTTTTTTCAGTAATAATTTGATCCTTAAACCAAATTTGGCCATCAGTTGGTGTCTCAAGCATATTGATACATCGTAAGAAAGTTGATTTTCCTGAACCAGAAGGACCGATAATCGCTAACACTTCACCCTGTCCTATCTCGGTACTAATTCCCTTTAATACTTCGAGCTTACCATAATTTTTTTTGAGTTTATCAATTTTAATCACTGCGTCTCATTCTCCTTTCAATTACTTTGCCTAAGATGGTAAGAACCATTACCATCACATAATAAATGAGACCGGCAAATAAAATCGGCTCGAAGAATTTATATGTCTCACCGCCGACAATATAAGAACGGCGCATAATATCTCCTAATCCAATAATTGTAACAACTGCAGATTCCTTTGTTAAAGAAATCAATTCGTTCACAAGAGATGGCAAGATATTCTTGATCGCCTGCGGCAGAATAATGTTAAGCATCATGCTAGAATAGGGCACCCCAAGTGCAAGCGCAGCCTCACGCTGACCTTTATCAACCGCTAAAATACCTCCCCTGATTATCTCTGAGATATATGCGGCAGAGTTTAAGCCAAAAGCTAAGAACGCTGCTTGAAATGCTTCGATTTGAATTCCTAATATTTGTGGTGAGCCAAAATAAATAAGCATCAATTGCAGGACTAATGGTGTACCGCGGAAAATCGATGTATAAAAGTCAGCAATCCAATTTAATGGCTTAATTCTACTGATTTTCAGTATTGATAATAATATCCCCAATATAAAACCGATGACAGCCGCAACCGCTACAACCTTTAAAGTAGTCGGTATTCCCTCCATAATATATGGAAGGGACGGCCTAATCGTCTCAAAATCCAGATTCACTCCATTCATCCTCTCTTATGAAGGCCAGTACCTAGGCCCTTCTTGCTTCATTTTCAAAAACAATAAAGCGCGGAAAAACGTTCAGAAGGCATACTAAATGCTTCTGAACGCTTTTCATCTCTCTGTATTATTCAGTTTCGCTGCCACCAAACCATTTTAGTATTAATTTTTCCATTTCACCATTTTCTAACATTTTTTTCAATTCAGTATTAAATTCTTCTGTTAACTTGCTCCCTTTTTGGAAAGCAATTGCTGAACCAGCATCCTCTTCACCAGACTCGATCACATAGCCTACTAAATCTTTATTGTCCTTTAAATAGCCCTTAGCCACAGTATCTTCCAT
>NZ_JBFUIB010000473.1:0-2786 GCF_056402095.1 Peribacillus sp. P4_C12 | reverse complement strand
ATGTAAATGGTGAGATGTAAGAAATTATGGTGGCCTTGAAAAATGAATATCTTCATATAAATTTTCAAATTAAAAAAAACTATTCAAAAAAAGGAAAGTCATATATAATGGAATTTGTAAAATAAAATTTTATAGGTCTATCTTCGGGGCGGGAAGAGTTCCGAATCATATAAAAGACGCTAGAACCCATATGTACCAAGGGCTCTAGCGTTTTTGTTTTTTGTTTGGTAGGTTTTTTGGTAGGAAATTAGAGAATATTAAAGTAAATGGTAGGGATTTTAAGGATACTTATTTAAGCATTTCATCCAATGCTTTAACGGCATCGCTTTGCATATTAGGCATCATATGAGAGTAGGTATCCAAGGTTACCTTTATGGATTTGTGTCCTAGTAGTTCCTGAACAACTTTTGGATGCACATTGACACTAAATAAAAGTGAGGCACATGTATGCCTTAAATCATGAAACCTAATTTTCCTCACACCTGTTTTATTTAATTGTCTAATCCAAAACTTATGAAAGTTTGTTTTACTAGAAGGTTTCCCATTGGGTTGGCATACAACTAAGTCATGATCGAAATACTCTTCAGCAATTAATTTTTCCTGAATAATCATTGAACGATGTTTCTTCAATTCTGACAACACTTTGTCTGAAACCGTAACAGACCTATAGCCGGCATCAGTTTTGACTCGTTCTTCTATCTTTCCATCAAAGTCTAAGATTTGTCTGATCCGAAGCATTTTGTTTTCAAAATCTACGTCTCTCCAACGCAAAGCCATGATTTCACCTTGGCGCATCCCTGTATAGATAGCCAATATGAAYATAATCTTGTTGCGGTGCTCAAATCCGCTTAGAAAGGCTTTTGTCTCATCTTTGGTCCAGTAATCCACTTTCGGCTTACCAGAGCGTGGTTTTGAGCTTTTATCCAATAAAGAAAAAGGGTTCTTTATTATTAATTCTTTTTTGATGGAAGAGTTAAAAGATGTTTGAACAAGGTTGTATATTTTTTTTATTGTTCCATCGGCGAGTCCCTTATCTTGAAGTGTTTTTATGAACTTTTCGAGATGGACAATATTTATTTTTTGAAGAGGTAGATGACCTAATTCAGGAATAATATGATTTCTAAGATGTCCTTCATTTACGTGACGAGTCTTTTTATTAATATCTTGTTTATTCTCTAGCCATTCTGTTATATAGTCCTTGTAAATAATCTTTGTTGGGTCTATATAGCTTCCCCTAAGCCATTCAGTCCTCGTTAAGGCCTCAGCATCCCTAGCTTMCTTCTTGCCTTTAAAACCGCGTTTCTTAATCGTTTTACGCTTACCTTTATCGTCTTTCACTTCAAATGTATAATAGTAGGCTGTTTTTCCATTCTTCTCATATTCATAAATTGGCACACTGATTACTCCTTCCACTCAATGACTTGATTAGGTTGAACTTCAAAATACGTACAGACCTTATCAAGAATTTCCATCGAGATATATTCGTCTTTCCCCATTTTTGCAAGAGTAGCTGGAGATATTAGGAGGTATGGAATTTGAAATTAAAAGTAATTATGGATAGTGGCAAAGAATATTTATGTGAAAAAGATAATAGCTTACAAGAGTTTATGCAGAGATGTGTTGTTGGACTTGATCGGATAAAATATATAACTCTTGATAAAGAAGAGAAGATAATTATTAACCCAGTTCATATATCTTCAGTGGAAATACTAGAGGAAACTATAGTTGAATATGATGAAAGTGACCCAATTGTATACGGGTAAAGTCTAAGCATCCTTTCGAGGGTGCTTTTTATTTTGGAGAGAGAGGAAAATGTCCCATTTAACCGTTAAAATGTATTAAATATTACATTTATAATAGGTAATTAGTTGCGAAAACATAAGATGAATGGTATTGTTGAACCTGTGTTTTTTTTCCAATAGAAGTAATAAGAGGGGGATTTTTAATGTTATTCAAAGTAAGTAAAGTTTTAGGTGTGTTTGCACTGGGTTTTTTACTATTTTTAGTCTTGCCAACTAATTCAAAAGCAGAATCAAATGATGAAGGTTCAACACCAATTTATTTGTCAGATGAACAGAAAGATTCATTAAAAAACTTAGGTTTTAGTGAAGAAGAAATTGATAGTATGACTGAAGAAGAGTATGAGGCATTTGCAAATATTGATGGCGAATTAACAGGAGAATCTACTGAATTCTTTCAAGTTACAGAACAAGAAGATGGACAAGTAGATATCATTCCTGTTACAGAGGAACAAGCTACCCAAGGGCTTTTCCATGATAAAGTTATGAGGGCTACTAAGACAGAAAAAACAAGTTGGATGAGTTTAACTTTAACATCTTCTAAATTGTCAAATGGAAATACATTATTGAAAAATTCATTTAAATGGCTAAAGAATCCTAATGTGGGATTAAAAGATGTCCTAGCTATAACTCATTCAACATCAGCTGTAAAAGTATCTGGTACGGATAAGTTTGTTTATAAGTATACAGATGGAACTGGTACACACACTAAAGGAGCTATCTCATCAACTCCAAGTCAAGCAGGTTGGGCAAAGAAATTTGATTTAAAGGCAATAGGAACAAATGCATCACCTACGAACCATAATGGCTACCTATCTTACCAAGTGAAAAAAGGTAATAAAAACGATATCAATGCCAACGCTTATGGACATTATACACATGTTACAATTGGCCTAACAGGGACGATTACAATTTCAACAGGACAGATTTCTGTCGGAGGAAACATAAAGAAAAGCAACGCAAATGTTCCTATGATAACATTTAAGT
>NZ_JBFUIB010000472.1:0-2798 GCF_056402095.1 Peribacillus sp. P4_C12 | reverse complement strand
GCTGAAATAGGCCAGGCGATTCCTGAGGAATTTTTTAAGGCAGTTGCTGAAATACTTGCCTTTGTTTATAAAACGAAAGGTAAGCTGTAAAGAAGTTAAATGTGACCCGCTAGTTAGGAGAGAAGAACATGCGAGCAAGAGATTTAGTTGTCATATCGAGCGTCATCATGATTGTTGCTATGTTGGTCATTCCATTACCAACATGGTTGTTAAGTATTTTACTTCTTTTAAATATATCTCTTGCGCTGTTGGTTCTATTGACTACGATGAATATGAAAGAGCCTTTGGAATTTTCAATATTTCCTTCCTTGCTCCTTTTACTGACATTATTCAGGCTAGGGTTGAATGTGTCGACGACACGTGCCATTTTGACCTATGGTGATGCTGGCGGTGTAGTCGAAACCTTTGGCTCGTTTGTAGTCGGAGGGAACGTGCTTGTAGGTTTAGTTGTATTTATCATTTTGGTTATCATCAATTTCATCGTCATCACGAAAGGTTCTGAACGGGTGTCAGAAGTGGCAGCAAGGTTTACGCTAGATGCGATGCCTGGGAAACAGATGGCCATTGATGCTGATTTGAATGCTGGGATGATTTCAGAAAATGATGCACGTACCAGACGAGAAAAAATCAGCAATGAAGCTGACTTTTATGGATCCATGGACGGAGCGAGTAAGTTTGTTAAAGGAGACGCCATCGCCGGTATTATCATTGTCATCATCAATTTGATTTTTGGAATGATTATTGGTGTCATGCAATTGGATATGAGTTTTGGAGAATCTGCTGTACATTTTTCCATGTTATCAGTTGGAGATGGAATTGTCAGTCAAGTGCCTGCCTTATTGATTTCAACAGCAACAGGAATAGTCGTAACCCGGGCAGCCTCGAATGGTAATCTTGGATCAGATATTGTTGAACAGTTATTTCAATTTCCAAAGATGCTTTACTTGACTGCAGCAGCAATTTTTTTGCTAGGTTTATTCACGCCAATTTCAGATATATTTACGTTTCCAATTGCAGCGTTATTAGTCATAGGAGGGTATACGATTTCTAGGATACCACAACCGAATGAAAGTGAAATACAGGAAATGGAAGAAGTGTTGGAAACAGATGAAATGAAGAGTCCAGAAAGTGTCGTTAACCTTTTGAGTGTCGATCCAATCGAATTCGAGTTTGGATATGGACTAATTCCACTTTCTGATGCCAATCAAGGGGGAGACTTACTTGACCGTGTCGTCATGATCCGCCGGCAACTGGCAATTGAAATGGGACTTGTCATTCCAGTCGTCAGAATACGAGATAATATCCAGTTGAACCCTAATGAGTATCGGCTAAAAATTAAGGGAAATGAAATTGCAAAAGGGGAATTGCTTCTGAATCACTTTTTGGCAATGAGTCCAGGAATAGAAGATGAATCAATAGAAGGAATCGATACGATAGAACCTTCATTTGGTCTACCAGCTAAATGGATTACGGATGATATGAAAGAGCATGCAGAGATGATGGGCTATACAGTTGTAGATCCTCCAAGTGTTGTATCCACACATTTAACGGAAGTCATAAAAGCGAATGCTCATGAGCTTTTGGGCAGGCAGGAAACGAAACAATTGATCGATTATCTTGGTGAATCATCACCAATTCTTGTAGAAGAGGTCACCCCGAATCCCTTGTCGATAGGTGATGTACAAAAGGTATTGGCAAAATTGTTAAAGGAAAAAGTTTCTATAAGGAACTTATCAATCATTTTCGAAACACTTGCTGATTATGGTAAGTTGTCGACGGATACAGATTTGCTTACTGAATATGTACGGCAGAATTTAGCCAGGCAGATTACTAATTCCTTTATCGTAGAAGAAAATCGAATAAAAGTCATCACGTTATCGGGAAAAGTAGAAAAAACCATAGCAGATGGAGTACAACAAACTGAACATGGAAACTTTTTATCACTAGATCCAAATATATCTCAGTCCATATTGGAGGCAATTGCGGCCAAATTGGATGAGCTGACGTTAATGGAACATCAACCAATCCTACTTTGTTCTCCAGCAGTACGGATGTATACCCGGCAGTTAACAGAACGTTATTTTCCTAATGTACCGATTCTTTCATACAATGAACTCGAATCGAATGTAGAAGTACAAAGTGTAGGGGTGGTGAATATCGATTGAAAGTAAAGAAATATATGGCACCATCAATGGCCGAAGCTATGAAGCGAATAAGAGAAGAATTAGGCAGTGATGCGATTATTTTAAGTTCAAAAGCTGTCTACATTGGTGGTTTCCTAGGATTATTCAAAAAAAGGAATATCGAAGTCATTGCAGCCATCGATCCAGTTTCACAGCCCAACCAAATGGTAACTAAACAAAAAACGAAGAAGTTGCCTGTGAAACAAGAAATATCGAGTAATAGCACTGTTACACAGGAAGGTAACAATGAAAGTACGGATCTTATAAAAGAATTAGAAGGTTTAAAAGATATGATTAAAACTATACAAATCACATCTGATAGACACTATCCGGGAAAACTGCAGAAAATCAATGATTATCTCACAGAGCAGGAAGTGGATGTACAGCTACGCTCACAAATCATGGATGAATTACTTGGAAAATGGTTTGCTCTCAAACAAAAATCCACTGATGAAGAAGTACAAGGTTGGTTAGAAGAAGCCTTATTTGAAATATTGGAGAAGGTTCAAAACGGGAAACCCGGTCTGCAAAAAAAATATATTAATATTGTTGGACCAACAGGAGTTGGTAAGACAACCACCCTCGCTAAAGTAGCAGCAGAGACCATGCTTAGGC
>NZ_JBFUIB010000471.1:0-2798 GCF_056402095.1 Peribacillus sp. P4_C12 | reverse complement strand
CAAACTCTTATTCTGGGGGAACATAAAACGCACTTCAATATTCTTCTAAAATCCGCTAAAAGTATTGATTCCTGCGGGCGGATCCAATTATATACTTAGTAAATTCCCACCGAATCAAATCCGGCAGCAGCTGCAGCCTCTTCCTTGCTGCCTTCACCATAAATATCAATTGCAGACTGAACAATAGCCTTACGAGCGTCACTAAAATCGGAATTTGGCGTTAAATAAACGCTTATTGCACGATAGTAGATTTGTCCTAACTTGTGCCTTCCAATTTCTTGACCAATCAAGTATGCAGCGTGGTTTGTAATCGAGGAGTTAACATGGACACCGCCGCCATCTACCGAAGTTGGCATGTGATAAAATTCATCCATATGAGCCGGATAGACTCCACTGCCATATGCAGCTCTTTCCGCATTACTTACTACAACACTGTTTGGATTACTCAAGCTGCGCAATCTCGTTACACCGTCAGCTTTAGCAGCTGGTGCCATAATATCCTCACCCATTTCCCAATCATCGTCGTCAACAAGTGCACCAAAGACGTCAGCAAATGATTCGTTTAGTGCTCCAGATTGATTGCGGTAAACTAAATTTGCTGTATGAGTGATGACGCCATGAGTCATTTCGTGGGCAGCAACGTCAAGACCGGCTGATAGTGAAATAAAGAACTCACCGTCACCATCCCCATAGGTCATCCAACGCCCATTCCAGGATGCATTGTTGTAATTATTGCCATAGTGGACCTTAGAAATGATTGCCATTCCTTCACCGTCAAGAGAATTTCGACCATGCTCATTAAGGTAATAATCATATACCTTTTCCGAATTATAGTGTGCATCGACAAGAGCCCGATCATAGTCGCCGATAAATGCAGCAGAATTCCCCACATATAGAGTATCATTACTGGAACTATTATCATTTTTAGCATCATACGTAAGTATTCCATCAAGACCATTATGAGAGTAATCAGCTAACGCAAACTGAGTTCCAGATTTAGGTTCCTTCACTTGGGTAATATGTAATTCCCTGTGAGCACCATGTACCCCTTTTCCAGCACCTTTTTGTGTTTTCATTTCATCAGCATGCATTAAACCATTATACTTATCGATGATTTCTCCCGTGTTTGCATCCACAAAGACAAACCAGTTGCCAGGCTCATCCCCCATGAAGTTAACATTCACTTTATAAGCTGTATGATTCTCTCCTTCAAAAGGATAGACTACAAGCTCAGAAGTTGGCTCATACGTTAGCTCTTCAGGGGCATTGACAGATGATAGTGCCTGCTTTAGTGCTGCATCACTGCTTAAGGAGGCAGTCGTGTCCACCGCATCATCGGCAATCGTCTGATTTACTCTTCCGTTGACGGATACGACTTCATTATTCTTATTAAAATGAACAATAACTTCGGATCCTTCTACGTTCACTCCATTTATTGATTGATTAAAGCGAACGTTGGTCATACCGAGTTTGTCTTTTTGTAAATCTTTTACTTTTAGGTTTTTATCTGGATTTTTAATTCCGGTTTTACCTTCGTTTTTCTTTAAATAATTTAGTGCATTGGAAGGGTTGCTAGAAGAGAATTTCTCAGCAAATCGCTCCTTCACAAAAACAGGAACGCTTGCCTTCTCATTCCACTTTTTAGAAGCTTGTACACTACTAGCCACCTTCGAATCAACCGGCTTCGCAAATACATTACCGACTGGGATAGAACCTACCAACAACGCTGACGATAGTACTGCAGGAACAATAAACTTTTTCTTCAATATCGATCCCCCCATTTTTTTCCATTGACTTTATTATAGATTAATAAAAGTTAATTTACATGAATATTTGGAATTATTTTAATTTTATAAAAACTATTAAGAAAAACCCAGATGCTATCTTATGGTAGGTATAATTTACCACTTGACATGGTAATGAAATTAAAAATACCTCTAAATTTATTGGATTTTCTATACCTTTTTTTGTAGTTAATTTAAACTAATTATAAAAAGTAGGATCTTAGCTAGTTAATTTGGAATATGCATTATAATAGGTATAATGATAGTCGGTTTGACACGGAAGCTCTGCGGGCATGATGCACGGCCATGCCGTAAGGTTTTAGGAGAGTAAGCGACATTTGGGTTAGTCCCAAGAAAAGAAGTGCCAGGCACCTTCCAATTTAGTTGATTTTCTTCAAATTAATAGTGTATTCGAAATGAAACTCGAATACTCTTATTTTTTCGAATGGAGAATAAGTAATAATCGCCCCCACTTCTTAATTTCGCATGTTAATTATTCGTCTTTTTCATTAATAATTCCGTAATATACTAAATCCACATATTTACTGTCTTTTATGACATGTTCATTTAAAATCCCCTCTTTTTTCATACCAATCTTCTCCATAACTTTCCCCGAAGCAAGGTTCGATGGAAAATATCGCGCAAACACTTTGTGCAGTTTCTTTTCTTCAAAAGCAAATTGTAAAATCGACTGCGCTGCCTCTGTCACATAGCCATTTCCCCAATATGGCTCGTCAATCCAATAGGCAATTTCTCCATGGTTAAAACGTTTATTGTTCGATAACGCAATTGCTCCAAATAATTCGCCAGTTTCTTTGTCTGTTACTGCGAACTCATACGATTTATCCGCCATAAAATTATCGTAATGGTGCTCCATCCACGACACTGCATCGTTTAAACTATACGGATAAGGCAGGTACTATGTATGTTTGAAATATTATAGTTATTGAAAAGCATCGCAACCGCTGCCGCACAGGATGTTTGAAATAATCTAAGGACGAGCCATTCTGTCGT
>NZ_JBFUIB010000470.1:0-2803 GCF_056402095.1 Peribacillus sp. P4_C12 | reverse complement strand
GTAGAATTCAATGGAAAAATTATCTCCTTAAATGAGTGGGCGAGTCAATTAAATGGCGGTAAAATAAATGGCTATGAATATTGCATTGTGAAAGAAAAAAACAAAACCTTAGCAGAATTGAGAGTAGAAAATAAAGAGTTATTCTATGGTATGGGTTTTGATTCAATTTACGATATTTAATTTCATAAGGGTTAATGAGTCAGCGGATGCTGGCTTTTTTAGTGTCAATTCACATTTCGAGTTAGTAAAACATGATTTCAACATTCACTATTTCAGCAGTTAATATAAATGGGCTAAATGGTGGCGGATTCCAAAGAATCGGAAAGGATCAGAGGGTAATTTTACTGATGARAAGTGTAATAAACCCATACGTATCAGTATTCCTTGGAATGATAAAGAACTAGAGGAAAAGAGTGAAATAGTTTTGACTGGGAAGGGGTCGGCGGTTCAAGTCCCTCACAGGTCATCTTCAAAACAGAGTTCAAATCCTTTTCAAGGGTTTGGGCTTTTTCTTTTTTTTGACATCTCCATTTTATCCCTTAATTTTATACATTGCACAAAGACTGCACAGATATTGCACGAGACTGTTGCTCTGTTTTAAAAAGACTATGATAATTTTTTTTTGCGCTGCCCAGTTAATTCATCAATCCCGGCCTCAATTCGAAATGCCCATACTTACCTACTTTTCTGACTAAAAACCTCCATTTTGAGATGGAGCTAGGGTGTGTTAAATAGTATGGGTCTGCAAAACTATTTTCAAATAAGGTGTGTATTTAAATTAATTCAACAAATCTGATTAGGAGTATGATAATATTTTAAAAAAAGAGAGAGGTTATCATATGAATTCAACATACTCACCGACAGAAACAACTAAAACAAAAGCCTTAGTCATCAATGCACTTTTCATCGCACTTACCCTAGTAGCCACAATGTTCATCAACATAAAGCTCCCAATAATGGGTAACGGAGGCCTAATCCATCTGGGTAACGTTCCTCTTTTTATAGCAGCGTTGGTTTATGGCAAAAAAACAGGAGCCATAGCAGGCGCCTTAGGAATGGGCTTCTTCGATCTTATCTCTGGTTGGGCAGCATGGGCACCGTTTACATTCATCATCGTAGGTACAATGGGCTTTTTAGCCGGCCTCATATCCGAAAAGGTACCCGGCAAAAGAGAACTTGTATACACACTGGCAGTTGCCGTTGCACTGATTATAAAAATCGTGGGCTACTATTTTGTCGAAGTTATCCTTTACGGTAACTGGATACAGCCATTCGGCTCCATCCCCGGAAACGTTATGCAGGTCGTATTAGCCGGTATAATTGTAGTACCACTGGCAGGACGTCTAAAGAAAAGAGCTGGACAGGTATTTGAGTGAAACATATTTTGGTTTCTTCTTTTGGTCTTTCAGCTGTGGATCAAACTGATTCCTTTTTTCCTAATTATTAATTATTTTTCTCTATTTTCTTTACCTGTTGTTCAGCTATATGATAGTACCCTTTAGATGATGAACTACGCCCTAAATTTCGGACAGTTTAATAAAAGACACCCTGCTAATTAAGCAGCGATTAAATGAATTCAGTATTGTAAAAAGTACCCTATAGAGTAGATACTTTGAAAAAAGGACTACTCTATAGGGTACTATTTTGTATTATGAGTTAAAAATCGAATTGGGGAATTTCAAATGAAAAACACTTAACTGAAAAAGAAATAACTTTTCGAATAATCCTTGTGTTAAATCTGTTATTTCAAAGTCAATTACATATACAGATGAGTTTATAAGAAAATTTATCGCTGAAAGTGAAAAAGGAAAGCTACCACATCTTATTTTTGAAGAGTATGGATTTGATATTGAAATCATTGTTGTTGACAGGGTTAAAAAAGCAGCCTATAGAAGGCGTACTGCCTATAAAAAATCGGGTGTTTTGGGATTGAGTGATTCACGAATAAACCATTCAGGAAGATCTCGTAAAAAAGAAAAAACATTGGAAGAGAAAAATGCTAGATTAGAAGCTGAAGTACAACTATTTTAGCATTATATGTTTTTCAATTTCTTGTAGGCGTTCATCAAGTTCTCCTGCTTCTATAGCTTTTATGAATAACAAACAAAAAATAGTTTTTTAATGCACATTCTGTTGATAGACAAAGTAGGCCACTCACTTTGATTATTAATTTGCTCGTGGGGAGGCATCTTAAAATCTTTTGAATGTCTCGTTCGTTGCATGACGTCAGCCTCTTTGGTACACTATGCAGAAGTACTTTTCACTTTGAGTGCTAGGATTTATTATGGAATGGCATAAATTATATGTTTGATCTTCATAAATCATTTATTAAAGTCCTTGTAAGCAGTGTGGTGCTCCCAAAAGAAACCTGGAAATGTGGAGCATTTTATCCTGTTATTACATTCGCCTAGACTAGTGAAAGAAGTAACGAAGTTTAGTTCAACCGATTTATAGGGGAATAAAGGGATACAGCTTTATAAAAAGAAACACTCCATGTATCACCACATAGACTTCGCACATGTGGAGTGTGTCAAAGTTAGTTTTAAAAGTGTAACCCAATAATGACCGTTTCCGATTTTGGGATCTTTTTTATGTCAATCCCTTGCCATTCCTATCTTTTCTTTCTCTCCTCTCTCAAAAAAAGTCTTTTGAAATAAAAAAGGAGCAAAATAGGGGTTCAGTCGGAAATCTTTATATTAATTCGAACGGTGGGAATCGGGGAACTTCGGAGAAATATTTTTTGGTTGTACAAAAACACATTACAATATAATACAAAGACCAATAACTTTGTATTATATTGTAA
>NZ_JBFUIB010000469.1:0-2806 GCF_056402095.1 Peribacillus sp. P4_C12 | reverse complement strand
TATTAAAATCCGAATTACTCTATCTTCAAGAATTTGAAAGCATGGAGCATTTCAAACAAGAATTAGAGGAATATATCCATTACTACAATCATCAACGAATCAAGGTAAAATTAAAAGGCATGAGCCCGGTAGATTACCGGATTCATGCCCTCAAGGTTGCCTAATTAAATAAAGTGTCTAACTTTTTGGGTTCACTTCAAATTGAAGGCCCTTTTTATTTTACATGAACCCTTTTGTGAAATGAAAAGAAGTTTATAGTTGGCTATCACCCGAAATATGAATTTCATCAATAATAGATGCACCAATGTTAAAGTGCCCCCTTTACTAAAGGAGGCACTTTAACTGAATCATACTGAAAATTTCATTTCTTACTCCTTCAAGCAAAAGCCTTTGGCTACTGCCTTAGTTTAGTTAAGCTCTATTAATTCCATCGATTGAACCAATTTTTAATTCTTTGTTTATTTTTCTCAAGAACTTCCTTCGATGTCCTATTGTCTTTTTGTTTTTTCCATTCAAAAAAGGAAGCAATTCCGATAAGCACCCCTCCGCCGATGATCAAATACAGCCACCATGGCATCTCACTCCACATCGAATTCGTATTCATATAAATATTGAATAAAATTGTCCCTGTCCCTACTATGAAATATGATTTGTATTTCATCATGAATCCAAAGAGCAATGCTGATAATGAAATCGTTCCGATAATAAGTGCATCATTTAAGGTATTGCTTGCCATTGCATCACCTATCAAGACTAAAAACAAGAGAAAGACAATTCCAATCTCGATATATTGCGTAGTTTTCCATTTAACAAAGATTTTTCTCAATAATATAGTACTGACAATAAACAGTGGCAGAATCTCGGTCTCTACCTCGAGGACAGCAGGAATCGAAAATTGATTGACGATGACCCAATACGGATACAAACTAAGCAATATAGCGGCAGCCAAATAGATTTTTCTTTCCATTCGATCAGTCGTCGTGCTTCTCATCAAGATGAAATAGGCCGGAATCAGAAGTGCTACGAAAACTTCTAGAATGAAATGTACTGATCCACTCATCAGAACCTCTATATTCATTGCAAAAAGAAACAGCAGCCCATATACCCGGTAAAAATCCATACTAAGGCCAATTTCGCTTTTCGTTAGTATCCCTTTAAAATATCTCTTGCTTAGTATCACCATTATGGTCGTACATCCGAAAAGGACCGTGATGCCAATCGGAAGAGCTAACGTGTCTGCATACTTAATGATGATCCAATACGGATACAAACTTAGAATTCCAGCAAGCCATACATAGATATCTCTTTCCTTCACATTACTTGTAAAGCTTTTCATCAGGATGAAGTAGCCCGTTATCAAGAGTGATACAAAGACTTGCAGTAACTGATATGTCGTTTCATTCACTAGTACTTCTCTATTCATGGCCAGCAAAAATAAAAGACCATAAATCCGGAAAGCATCAATCGTTGCGCCTGTTTCTTCTTTCTTAATTAATACTTTGAAATAGCGACGGCTTAGCATTACCATTCCTAACATACAGATGAAAAGAACAATCAATCCTAATACAATCGATAGGGTGTGAACATAGTTCATAATGCTTAAGAAAGGATACAGACTGACGATTGCTGCAATATTGGAATAGATTTTCCGTTCATTTAGTTCGCCAGTAAAGCTTCTCAGTAATATGAAGTAGCCTGTTATCAAGAGCGATACTAAGACTTGAAGCACCTGATATTTTGTTTCATTCGTAAACACTTCCACATTCATATCAATCAAAAATAACAAACCGTAAATCCTAAAAGGATCAATTGTGGTGCCTGATCCGTTCTTCTTGATTAGTCCTTTGGAATAGCGTCTGCTTAGCAACAACATCCCTATCATACAGACGAAAAGAACAGCCATACTCGTAAAAATCGGGAGTCTATGCGCGTAATCTTGGATGTTCATAAACGGATATAGGCTGACGACAGTCGCTATACCTGAATAGATGTTTCTTTCCTTCGCATGAATTGTGAAGCCTCTCATCAGGATAAAGTAGCTCGGCAACAATAGTGAAACGAAAATTCCTAGGATTTCATAACCTGTTTCAGTCATTAAAACTTTCACATTCATATAAATCAAAAATAACAAGCCGTATACCCTATAATAATCAATGAACCTCATTTTACCTTCTTGTTTAATTAGCCCTTTAAAATAGCGCTGGCTAGCAAATACCATCACAGCTGCACATGCAAACAGTACAACTATCCCCATAACCAGAGGTAAACTATTTACAAACATCGCATAGAAAATGAAAGCGAGGCTAAGAGGAACCACAACAAAGTTCTGCCAATTCCTTCTCATAATCAGATACCAGGAAAACACAATCTGTACAGTCACAAACCCCACCCAAATGATCTCCCGATTTAGTGGGACATCACGGATTGCCGTTTCAAATATCGAAACACTGACCGCCAAATGAATGAATGGAATGAGGTAATATTCCATGATATCTTTCCAGTTCTTATTAGATACTGCCCATAGAATGGTAATGATTCCTGCTGTAATCATCAAGCAAATCGAAGTAACCAATTTTATTTGTTCCACGTTGGATAAAAACAGAAGCACTTGTAAGAAAAGCACTGAAAACCCAAGGTAGGTAAAGACGTATTTTCCCCATTTCACTTTCGTACGCAAGGCACTTAAGATATATATCAATAGTTGCGTAACATATAGAAACGGCGAGCTATTCGTATGGACAATGAGTAAACATCCAACAGGTATTGCCACTAAATTTGCAAGATGGCTGGAGTAAAGAAAGTATAG
>NZ_JBFUIB010000468.1:0-2814 GCF_056402095.1 Peribacillus sp. P4_C12 | reverse complement strand
ACAAAGATTTTAATCCAAACAGGCCAAATTTGTAGCATCTTGTCAACCATGTATTACTTGAATCAATGCGTTTACATGATTTAGGTATTGGAAGATGGATTTAATGCAAAAAATGGGTGAACGGTTATAAAAATAGCGACCAATATTCTTTGGAAAAGTGATAGTTAGGAGTGTTAGGATGGTTGGAAAGGATGATTTTGTTCAGGGATTTGTGCCAAACCATAATCATGGGTCCGTTGACTATACATCTGTTAATAATGGCCATGTTCATCTGTGTTTAGATGTAACTTCACCTCCAGTTATGATTAAGGATGATAACCATGTGCATTACACTGAGGGTTATGTTGTCTTTGAAGATGGTCATACTCATTATTACCAGGCATATTCGGGTCCTGCTATTCCTGTAGGAAATGGAATGCATGTTCATTATTACGATTTTTATACGACTGAAGCAAACGGACATCGCCATCTGGTAAAGGGTGTTGACCAGCCAGCGCCTGGAAATAAGTAAAGTCATTCAAGCTGTTCCAATAATTATACTTTTTTATTAAGATTACCTGTACAATAACGTGCAAAAGCAGTTAGAATATGCGAATCTTACTGCTTTTATTTTTATTTATATGTTTTAATTCCTACGGCTACCTATTAAGTCTATTCCGAATATTGTTAAATAACCAAGAATTCACGTGAAGTCTTTCATATCATTTATTGTGTTTTAAAATAGAGGAAGAATAATGTTGAATGCATAATTACAATAACAAGGTCTTTCAAATCATCCAAGAAGGCCAATAATTCCTTCATCAATGGATGTGAATACTCATATGGATATCTTTATAATTTGGATATGGGTATTGAGGAAGTTAGTTAATATAAAAATTGACGATTGTAACTTGATGATCCTGACTAAAAGAATACTTTAGGGTAGCGTTTTTTCTTATAAAAATATTGTTTGTAGTCTAACTCATACATAAATAGCCCTTAAATGTTTATTTCCAAGGCTTTTCCCATTACTCCATATATATAAACTAGTTACAGATATGATTTACTCAAGGTATATCAAAAAAGAGAACTGATATCGATATATCAGTTCCCTAGTAAATATTCTTCTACATTTGTGAGGGATATGAGAGGAAATTTATACTGGAAACCAAAAAAGATCAGGCCCTATTGAACCTTCCCCTTATACTTGCTTCCATCATTATGCTCTTGGTTATTCTTTTCTGACATTTGTCTTTGATATGCTTTTGTCTCCGCATTCACATGGTTTGCATCATTTGGTTTATTCTTTTTAGAACGACCTGCACCATTACTCATATTTATTCACCTCCCGCAACAGCTTATCATACGTTTGTAGCTTACTCTTGTCCCCCAATTTTATACGCACGTCTGAATAGTACGAGTCACTGTTTTTTAAGGATACTGAACATGAAATTTCTAAAGAATCTATAGAAACGATGCAAATTCCTTCATTTGCAATTTAAATAGAGAAACAATCATAAAAAAACTTGCTTCTAAAGAAGAGCTGAGCATTTACCTCGACTCTTTTCTAAAATAATGTTACCGCTATCTATTTTGATACATTTATTAAGTAATGTGATTTCAGTAGATTAGAAGTAAGTTCCACTACATCCGCCTTTGATTTAATTTTTACCTTTTCGGTAATAAAGTATTTCGCATCAAATGTTTTATCACTGACAAAGTCCCTAATATCTCCTGCTTGTCCGCAATAAAGTAGCGTGCATCAAACGTTTTATCACTAACAAAATCCTTCGTATCTATCGCTTTGTCGACAATAAAGTTTTTGGTGTCACTCGCTTTATCCGTAACATAATATGCTGCATCCTCTACTAAGTCCTTCATATCACTTGCCTTATCAGCAATAATATATTTTGCATCGAGTACCTTATCCTTGACAAAGTCTTTCGCATCTTCGTCCTTGTCAACAACAAAATATTTTACATCATCTAATTTATAGCTTACTGAATCTTTCATATCGCGAAGTTTATTAAAAAATCCCATCGTCTCGCTCCTAACCGAAATGTAACGTTACAGATTTATCACGCATTATTGTCTTTAATCCGATGCGGTCTTCATAAGGAAGAGCAAGTTGCATTTCTTTAATGGCGCGCGTTACAACTGCATTTTTCTCGGCTGTTGTTGCCGCTTTAGTAAGACTAGACGACATGATGTGGACCATCATATGCTGTCATACTTCTTTATTTTTTGTTATAATATGTATTTTATTAAAAAACATTACAAAAGTCTCATTGATAGCGCTTACATACTAGCCATATACTAAACTAGTATTCTATTTTTTGGGAGGCGAAGGAGTTTGAGAAAAGGGACGAAGATTTTAGGAGCTTCTTTATTGGCAGGGAGTTTACTATTTTCATCACATTCTGTTATGGCAATCCAGGGTGAAAACCCGCCCGAGCATGCATTTGACAATAAAGTGATCAAACGAATCGATGTTGAAAAAATCTACCAGAATCTTTCACATTTAGCTGTAAATATTGGACCACGGGTAGCCGGAACACAAAGTGAACAAACGACTGTAGATTACATAACTGGTAAATTTAAGGAGTATGGACTTAACGAAGTAGAGGTCCAGCCTTTTCAATTTATTAAGGACTATAAACACCCAAGCTCTGTTTCCTTAAAAGTAAATGGGCGTAATTATGAAACGGCCGCCTTCCGCTTTTCCAATAACACACCTTCCGGCGGAGTGTCAGCAGAGCTTGTGTACGCAGGTCTAGGAACGACTGCAGAGGTAGCTCATGCTTCGGTAGAAGGAAAAATCGCCTTAATTAAAAG
>NZ_JBFUIB010000467.1:0-2819 GCF_056402095.1 Peribacillus sp. P4_C12 | reverse complement strand
CTATTCGTCAAACCAACAACCGATGCCCGTTGATTAGAAGGAAACCAGTTATTTACCATTTTATTGATTGTTGAGGAGAGTGGACCTTCACCCATCCCGAACAAAATACGAATGACAATCATACTGACAAACCCGACAGCCAGTACAAGTGCACCACTGAATATAGACCAAACAATCATAGCAACGAAAAGTGTCAGCTTCGCACCATATTTATCGGATGCCATTCCTCCAAGAAAGTTAAATATCGCATATCCTACAGAAAAACTACTAAAAATAATCCCCATCTGTGTCGCTGTTAACGATAAATCATCTTGAATAAACGGCGCTGCTATGGACAATGCAGAACGGTCTAAATAATTTATTACTCCTGCTAAGAACAAGAAAAGAATGATCATTCCTCTACCTTTTGTAAACATAAAGAACCCCCTAGATGTTTCAATTTTGAAAACGTTTCCAATTTATAACCAAGAACCAAAACATATTAAATAAACCCCTAAAAAGCATCAAAAGTAAATCGGTTTAGTAGAATAGAATCTAGTAAAAAAGCGCTTTCTTTTTTACTTAAAATCTTGCGTCTAGCAAGAATTTCTTGACAGCAAATTCGGTTTCAAACGATGCACGCTTGTGTCTTTTTTTCCAGTTTTATTTATCTGACTAAGCAATAACTCTGCTGCCTGATTTGCCATTTCAATTGCTGGCTGATTAACCGTTGTTATAGTCGGTGTATAGAAGTTAGCGTACGGGACTTCATCAATTCCAATAACCGCAACATCCTCAGGAATATTCATATCGTGTTTTTTCATAAATCGCAAAATTTCATTAAGTACGATATCATTTCCTGCTAATATGGCTTGAGGCGGTTTTTTTAATTCGAAAAATTCTGAAAGCGCATTCGGAATTTCTTCTGCATTCACTGTTTTAATATAATCTGCATTGAATTGTATTCCATGTGACGCGAGTGTATCTTTGTACCCCTGGATACGTTCAATTCGAGGACTGATATTATGGATTATAGAAGTGGTTATGATTGCAATTTTTTCATAACCTTTTTCTACAAACCGATCAACCGCTAACTTTGACGCAAGATGATTATCAAGCATTACAGTCGCAATATTTAATTCTTCTATCGTCCGATCCATAAATACAATTGGAAACTGATCACTCTTCATACGTTTATATAAATCAAGATTGTCCCCTGTGGGGAAAATGATGATTCCATCAACTTGCTTTGCTCTTAGCATTTCAATATAATTCTTTTCCTTCTCAGGATTATCATCTGCATTACATACAATAATATGAAACCCTTGTTTATAAAAGTAGTTTTCTATTGCACGTATAATTTGTGTAGAAAACGTGTGAAGAATATTGGCAACCACTACCCCAACCGTAAAAGTCGATTTTTGTTTTAAACTGCGCGCTATAATATTAGGTTGATAGTTCAACTCTTCAATAGTCTCTTCAATTTTTTTTCTAGTTTTTTCACTCATGTACTCGTATCGCTTATTCAAGTATTGGGAAACAGTGCTTTTCGATACTTTCGCATGTTTGGCGACATCAGTAATTGTAATAGTTTTCATTTCATTCATTCCTGTCTCGTGGTTTCATTTCTGTGCTTATCACCATTTAACAAAATGGTTTATGATATATAAGAAATATTCTATTATATTAAGAACAGCTTTACAATCACCTTCTGTTATACCGAAAATACACATCCCAATACCATTCCATAATTAGTGAGCTATCATAAAAAGACCAGTCGACTGCATGGCTTCTTTATTTTTAAAAAAGAAATTTGTTCACACTCCTGAGTAGGCCATGAAACCGCCATCAACTGGCACCGTTATTCCTGTGACAAAACCCGAATAGGATTCATCAACAAGCCAAAGCAATGTACCAAGCAAATCTTCAGGTTGCCCAAAGCGTTTCATGGGTGTTGCTGTTATAATTTTATTGGACCTTGCCGTAAGACTACCATCTTCATTAAGCAAAAGGTCTCGATTTTGCTTCGTCAAAAAGAAACCTGGTGCAATAGCATTCACACGTAAGCCCTCTTCAGCAAAATGAACAGCCATCCACATTGTAAAGTTATTTATCGAAGCTTTGGCAGCACTATATGCTGGTACTTTAGTCATTGGAGCGTAAGAGCTCATGGAAGAAATATTTAATATAACTGGTGCTTCCACTTGTAATAACGCTTTTCCAAAAACCTGACTCGCCAAAAATGTACCTGTAAAATTACTGGCAAAAACTTGAGAAAAACCATTTTCATCTAAATCGAAAAATGACTTTCCATCTACATCTTCCCCATATTTCTCTGGAGCTGTAATGGCATCAGGGTGATTGCCTCCAGCACCATTTATTAATAGGTCCACTCGTCCGAACGTTTCCAGTATTTTCTCTCTTGCATTCTCTAATGAGATTCTATCCAAAACGTCTGTCGCGATGGATATTGCAGTTCCGCCTGTTTGGCCAATGATATCGACTATCTGTTGTCCTTTTTCAGCCGTTCTGTTCAATATAGCTATTTTGACACCATGACGGGCTAACTCTACAGCCATTTTGGAACACAATACACCACTGCCGCCGGTGATTACTGCCACCCTATTTGTTAAGTTTTCGTGGATAGGCATCATGATTGCTTACCAACTTTGGAGGCTTCATATGCATCCCACAATCCAAGTAAATACATAATACCTAAAGCCCTGTCGTATAATCCGTAACCTGGGCGACAAACCTCTCCCCAAATGTGACGGCCGTGGTCTGGTCTTACATAGCCAGTATAATTTTGCTTGTTCAATTCTTCTACAACACCCTGCACT
>NZ_JBFUIB010000466.1:0-2823 GCF_056402095.1 Peribacillus sp. P4_C12 | reverse complement strand
GAGATGTTCCCTGTCTTGTGTTCTATTACAACTCTCACTTTCGAACAATCAGAAAAGTTTTGTACAGTGTTTGGTCTCTAAACGGTTCCAATGATTATTATAAATAATTTCCTATGTTCAAACTCTTCGCATGAATTAAACGAGTATCTATGGATATAGAAAACCCTGAATAGTGCCAACTATTCAGGGTACAGTTCAAAATGGGAAAAGATGTTTTCGTTCAAAAAATACCCTCACTTCCGTATGATGTCATCTGTATTCAATAATACCCTTGTGATTCTATAGACAACACTGGAAGGCTGTCCCCTCCAATTATAAGATCCTCTAGCTCTATACTATAAAGTACGAGATTATAGAAAGTAGCAACGAGGTAATGGTCATTGCCAAAAGTGGACGCATGGCTTTTGTACGAAGAGCCTGCAAACTGACATTAAGTCCAAGACCAATCATCGCCATAGTCAAAATAAATGTAGTAGTTTTAGAAATACCCTCCATTACGATTGGAGAAACTGAGATATATGTTCCAAACACATAGCTTCCAATTAAACTCATCATTATAAAACCAACGAGGAACCATGGAAAATCAATTTTTGCATCTTTACCCGTTTTTTCCGATGAACGTTTTTTCATCCAATACATAAAAATGAAGCATAATGGGATAAGTAAAAAGACACGACCTAATTTTGCCAATAGCGCAATAGCTAGCGCATCTTCACCTGCTGGGGCTCCTGCCAATGCAACATGAGCTATTTCATGAAGACTGATACCAGACCATATACCATAATCCATCGCTGATATCGGAAGGATAGGTCGTATTAGGGTATAAATTATAGAAAAAAGTGTCCCCATTAAGGCGATTATACCTACACCTATGGCCGTATCTTCTTCTTTTGCTTTCACGATAGGAGATATTGCTGCGATTGCTGCTGCACCRCACACACCCGTTCCTACCGCGAGAAGAAGCGAAATTGAAGGATCAGCTTTTAACCACTTTGCAATCAGAACCATTACGATTATCGCAAAAGCTACGGTTCCTATGTCACGAACCAATAATGGCAAACCTTGATTAAAAATCACATCAATATTTAATTTCAAACCATATAAAATAATTGCAAAACGGAGAAGTTTTTTAGCGGAAAATTCAATGCCCTTACGGAATTTTTCTGGATAGCCTGCAATTTGGCGATAAATGACCGCAATAATAATTGAGCAAGCAAGCGGTCCAATTCGATCAAATCCTGTAATTTTAGACAGCCCCAAACCTAAAAGTGCGATAAAAAATGTAAAAGCAATACCACCAATCCACAATAGTAAGCTTGATTTCTTTTCTTGAAGAGGTAATTTTGAATATTGTTGTTCCTCACTTGTTTCCTCTAGGGGCTTATATTTTTCTAATTGCATTCATTCCTTCCTCCTTTCCAGATAAATTAAGACCACTGTAACCCGGTTTGCTTTAAAAATCATGTATCATCGCTACATTTCTATTGTTTGAAAAAGATCAGTTTCTTCTATAATATAGGGGGGATTTCCTTTAATAAAATACTCGTATTCTGTTAAAAAAGGTAAAGTAGGTTTTTTATTATCCCATAATTCAGGAACGGCTAAAGTTTGGGAACGATGAGACCTTAAAGCCCGAATCTTTTTTTGCAGAGTTTCTGAGATATTTACTTTAGTCACACTTTTCAGCATGCTCTCTTTTATCCATTTTTCATAATATGTATGCCAAAGGACAAAGTACAGTCTCTGAGCCTTAAAGGCAGAGAAAACAGAATCTGGATAAAAATCTGAATCACCTGATTTTGAAAATGCTAATGTCGCTGCACGACCAATTGCACAATGGTCTGGATGTCCCCCGTATTTCTCATTAAACGTTACTATTACTTGAGGTTTAATTTCTCGAATCACTTTTACAATTCGCTCCACTAATAAATCTATATCTTCAAACTCAATTGTTTTATCCCTTAAATTTAAATAACGCAGGTCGTTAATCCCTAATACTTCGCATGCGTTTTTTAACTCTAGTTCTCGTAATTTCGGCAATGATTCTCTCGTTGTAAGAATGGGATTGCCCATACGCCTGCCCATCTCACCTTTTGTTGCGCAAAGTAAGGTTATCTGTACACCAAGTTTAGAAATTTTGGCGATCGTTCCTCCACAAAGAAATGACTCATCATCAGGATGCGCAAGTATTACCAATAACTTTTCTTGAGATACCATAATACCTCCGCTTTTGTATTAGTCTATCAGCATTTATATAAAAAAACGGACATGGATGTCAAAACTGTTAGACATATCATGCCCACTTTAATGGTGACCAATAAAGTTATCTGAAGCCTTTATCTACATTAAGGGTTAACACAATTCATACAAAACAGATTTAACAGTTTCAATGACAAAGTGTAAATCTTCAACAGTTGAGGATAAAGGCGGTGCAATAATTAATACATTCCCGTATCCAGGAACTGTATCTCCGTTTCGGCCAATAATCAGGCCTTTTTTCTTACAAGCCCCAATTACCTTTCCCATTAGCTCTTCAGATACAGGTGTTTTTGATTTTTTATCTTCTACTAGTTCAATTCCATATAAAAATCCAATTCCTCGCACTTCTCCAACTTTTTCTAGAGCAGTCAATTCAAAGAGTTCACTTAGTGTTGATTCACTGAGTTCAGATACTCGTTGAACAATATTTTCATTTTCGATAATTTCAATGTTCTTGAGGGCAACTGCGCAAGATGCAGGGTGCCCTCCGTAGGTTGACACATGTCTAAAATGATTTAAATTTCCGTTCTCCTTAAATTTTTCATAAATCCTAGAGTTCACAGC
>NZ_JBFUIB010000465.1:0-2831 GCF_056402095.1 Peribacillus sp. P4_C12 | reverse complement strand
ACTGACATGTCTTATATCATGTAGACGTTTTGATAAGTATCTTATAATATCACTCAAAAGGATACCACTCATTTTTGTTAATAGAATTATTAAGTAAATGTTAAATAATATTTCAAACAGCATAATGTGATCTAATCTTTAATTACATAAAATATTTTTCTTTAATTTTCATTAATTTAATTACTTTATTACAACAATTTTAATTATACTTTATTCATTAATTAATAAGAGTAAATAGTTAAACTACCTTGTATTATTGGTTCTTCATGGAGACAAATAGAGAGTCTAGTTTAACACTTAAATGATGAGATAGGAGAAATCAATGACAAAAAGTATGGAGCATCAATTCAATATGTAACTTCGTGAAATACGTAAGCAATACGTTGGAAATGGACCAAAGGAAATTACTACTCGTTTTGTAGGTCACTGGGTGATTAGTGAGATGAAAGGTAATCTGACGAATATAGAAAAGTTTATGATTGGCTCCAAAGAAGGACAACGAATGGTTCATGAAGCACGAACTAAATTAGTGAAGGAAATCTATCAGGATCCTACCGTGTTGAAAAAACTTGAGGAATGCACGGGAAAATTGTGAGCATCTTTACGGATATTAATATAGATATTGATACTGCGATGACRATTTTTGTGTTCGATATGCCTATTCAGCCTTAGTCATTAGCTATACTAGAATAAATTAGGAGGTATAATCCATCGTTACAAGGATAATCAACGTTTACATAGAAAAAGCAGCCCGGCATACTTATGGTATTGTTCACTAATCCATGTTCGATAAAGATTTGTGTATGTATTTCCCATACAGATTCTCTTTTACTACTTCCACTTAAAAGTTGGATGATAAGGACGAACGATCTGATACTTTTTTCACAAATGTTGGCGGATAGTCGGACCTCCATGCTCTTTGGACATCAAGGTAATCGCTGTGACCTGCCACTGTGATACTCTCTGGATCCATGCCCTGTAATTGGTTTCGATATTAAGGGACAAAAATCCCCTTTACAAATAACCCTAAACAGACACATGAATATTCTTAATATTTCTTGGATATTCTCATAAATGATGAATTTGATTACTAATTGACAAAATAGAGAATAGCTCACCTTGGTTATGAAAAGTTGAATAAGAAAAAAGACACTACTCGTAAAGTTAGTGTCTTTTTTAGAAAACATTCATTTAATAGGAATGGTACATTTTAAGTTGAAATGTCATAGCAGTGATATTTCTTAGGATCTATTAACATGATTCAACAACTTTATATAATTTTTTGATTGGAAGTGTTTTTGAATTTTTCTTTCGTTGTTTTTTTCATACTGTTCGCTACTAACACACAGACCATACTGAAGATGAATAAGCAAAGGAAGAAAATCCAAGCTACACGGTAGCTTTGAGTCACATCATAGATTAAACCAGAAACTATTACCCCAAAGGAACCTGCCGCTACAAAGAAAACTTGCACTATACCAAAAATAGATCCAAAATCTTTCTTTCCAAAGATATCATTAGTCATAAAAGGCGGACCTAATGTGGAAATGACAATACTAAAGCCAAATGCAATTGCAAATAAGAAAGCGAATGCTTGTGTCTTAGCTAACAGAAGCGCTACCATAGCAGTCGTCATACAAAATCCAACATAAATTGCACCACCTGCAGTACCGAACTTATCAAATACTGCACCTAAAATCAACTTCCCTACCGTATTTGCAAGGGAAAGAATACCAAAAATTGTGCCGGCAAAAATGGCTGGATGTCCGATATCCATTAGATAGGCTGGAATATGCATTTGAACGCCGCCTGCAACYAATGCAAAGCAAACGATTCCTAGGACAAAAATCCAAAACATAGCTGTCTTCTTTGCTTCTCCCATGGTTAGGCCACTCTGTTCAGACCCTAAATTCTCCGCAGATTCCATCTCGTCTGCTCCCAGTGGAACTAGTCCTTTTTCAGCAGGACTTTTCTTGGCAAATAGTAGTACTAAAGGCAACGTTAAAACAATGATAAGTGCACCAGCAATAACGTAGGCTATTCTCCAACCGTAGTTTGAGATTAATGTAGTTAAAATTGGACTTAACACTGCAGCTCCAATACCTGAACCCGCAAAGGCTAAACCCATTGCTTTTCCTTTTTTCTCATAAAACCAGTTGGTTACCATAATTGAAATCGGGATATTGGAGAATCCTGCCACGCTGATACCAATCATAAATCCTACAATGCTAAAATATAGCGCTGAGTTTGCTAGCGAATATGACATAAATCCTACTCCGGCCATTATTACGCAAATGGACATAATCAATTTCATATTTCCTTTTGCTAGCAGTTTACCCATGAATGGAGAAGCAACAGCCACTCCAAGGCCGGCAATCGAAAGTGCGATTGAAAAAGCGGTTCTGCTTATCCCTAAATCATCTGTAACAGGGACCATGAATAAACTGTGTAAAGAATTTATTATAGAGAAGCCGGCGAACATAATAAAGAAGCCACACAACACAACATACCATCCATAAAAAACACCTTTAGACCCTTGTGCCATTTATTGAACCYCCAGTTTCTCTATTTACAACAAGTTCTTTACTAGCTAGATTACATAATGTAAGGTTCATCCGATTTCAATATAACAGGTCTTCTCACGGGTATATTCAAGGATGGAATCCGTTCCAAATCCACTGTCTTTTTGTCCTCCAAATGGAAGCTCTGGTCCAACTCTACGGAACAAGTTCACCCAGACATTTCCTGATTCTAATTGACGAATCATCCGGTGAGCTCGATCCAAATTCGATGTCCAAACGCCAGCTCCTAAACCAAATGCACTATCATTT
>NZ_JBFUIB010000464.1:0-2832 GCF_056402095.1 Peribacillus sp. P4_C12 | reverse complement strand
ATACGGTTGAATGGTAGAAAGATAATTCCTCTTGATACCTCTGTAACAACGGAGCTGGAAGAACCATATAACTGATACGAATTGAAGGCATCAATGATTTGGAAAACGATCCTAAGTAAATCACTTTTTCTCCAACATCCATACTTTGTAAAGAAGGAATCGTTTTTCCACTATAACGAAATTCACTATCATAATCGTCTTCGATAATATATCTATTTGCTGCCCCTTGGGCCCAATTCAACAATCGTGTACGTCTGTTAACAGACAGAATCGTTCCATAGGGGAAGTGATGGGAAGGGGTTACATAAACTACATCAATTGAAGACTGCTCAATAGGGTTGACCTTCACCCCTTCTTCATCAACTTCTAATGGATATACATCATTTGGATAGCTACGTAAAATACGATAAATCAAGTGATAACCGGGATCTTCGACTCCGTATATGGTGGTTTTATCAAAAAGAAGAACAAGCTGCTGTAGTAAAATTTCCAGTCCCGCACCAATGATAATCTGTTCAGGGACACATTGGACTCCACGAGCATGATATAGATAGTGGGCAATTTCACAACGTAATTCATATTCACCTTGAGAATCTCCCAGTAAAAGAAGGTCTTGATGAGAATCATCGATTTTATTTTTAATATACTTTCGCCATTTTTCAAATGGAAAGTTCTCAGTATCAATTTGGCTTGGGTGAAAATGATAGAGCAATTCCCTTCCTTTATTATCATTCTGTTCTAAGGGAACATTGTCAGTTTGAGTATACTCTAAATCCTCAAATGTTTGTATGTAGTATCCCTTTCTAGGAATAACTTCAACGTATCCTTCAGCAGTTAATTGTTCATAGGCAGTCTCGACGGTATTTTGACTAATCTGCAGAAACTCCGCTAATTTTCGCTTCGATGGCAGCTTCGTTCCAAAGAGAAGACGTCCATCAATTATCTCTTTTTTAATATGCGAATATAATTGTTCGTATAATGGTTCTTCACTCATACGATTTAAGTTACAAGTTAACATATTCATTTTGCTTCCGCCTTTTTTAAATAATTCGTATCTGAACCCATTAAATTATTGAAAACTGAYACTTTCAATRCGGTCATCTATTTTTTATACTAATTAACAAATCTAAAAAATGCAAATATTAGGGGGRAARSWARWGGAAAAATTATTAGGAACTGACACAGTAAAAAGAGGAATGGCACAAATGCAAAAGGGTGGCGTAATTATGGACGTCATTAATGCAGAACAAGCAAAAATCGCCGAAGCAGCGGGTGCTGTTGCTGTCATGGCTTTAGAAAGGGTACCTTCCGATATTCGTGCAGCTGGTGGTGTAGCAAGAATGGCAGATCCTCGAATCGTTGAGGAAGTATTGAATGCTGTTTCTATTCCGGTCATGGCTAAAGCAAGGATTGGTCACATTGTTGAAGCAAGGATTCTGGAATCAATGGGTGTTGATTATATTGACGAAAGCGAAGTGCTGACGCCTGCTGATGAAGAATATCATTTGTTAAAAAGCGATTTCACAGTACCTTTTGTATGTGGATGCCGTGACTTAGGCGAAGCTGCACGCCGGATTGGCGAAGGAGCATCGATGCTTCGTACAAAAGGAGAACCTGGGACAGGAAATATTGTGGAAGCTGTTCGACATATGAGAAAGGTTTTGTCCCAAATTCGTAAAGTGAGCGTAATGAGTGACGATGAATTAATGACAGAAGCAAAAATCTTAGGTGCTCCTTATGAGATTCTAAGAGAAATTAAGCGGACAGGTAAATTGCCTGTAGTTAACTTTGCAGCAGGTGGAATTGCTACTCCAGCAGATGCAGCACTGATGATGGAACTGGGCGCAGATGGCGTATTTGTGGGTTCAGGTATATTTAAATCAGAGAATCCTGAAAAATTTGCAACTGCAATCGTTCAAGCGACTACATATTATACTGATTATGAATTGATTGGCCGGCTGTCAAAAGAGTTAGGTAGTGCAATGAAAGGTATTGATATTTCTAAGCTTGCTCCATCAGAACGGATGCAGGAACGTGGCTGGTAATATGATAACCATCGGTGTTTTGGGTTTACAGGGTGCTGTTGAAGAACATTTAAATCAAATTAAAGCTGCAGGTGAACAAGCTATAATTGTTAAAAAACCTGAACAGTTAAAAGAAATTGATGGCTTAATTATTCCAGGCGGAGAAAGCACTACGATGAGAAAGCTCATGGATCGTTACGGATTTATGGAACCCATCAAAACCTTTTTTGAACTAAAAAAACCTGTCTTCGGTACATGTGCGGGAATGGTATTGGCCGCAAAGAAATTGACTGGGGATGAAGAGGCTTATCTTGGATTAATGGACATTTCCGTGAAAAGGAACGGATTTGGACGTCAGCGGGATAGTTTTGAAGCACAACTCTCGATCAAAGGAATGGAAGAACCATTTACAACTGTCTTCATCCGGGCACCATTTGCGGAAGAAATTGGTGAAGACGTAGAGGTATTAGCTCTTTATGAAGATCATGTTGTTGCTGCGAGACAAGAACATGTCCTGGTTAGTGCTTTTCATCCAGAATTAACAGGGGACAATCGTTTTATACAACTCTTCATCGAAATGGTGAAAGAATCTATCAGTAAAGTTGAAGTAAAAATGTGCTAAATATTAATGAGCTGTCCTATTTTAATAGGGCAGCTCAGTTTGTAGACAAAAGGGGTTCGGAATTATAAAATTCCGAACCCCTTTTGAAATTCCCTTTGAATTTTGGTCCAAGGTTAAGATATTGGGGCTCTACGAGCCCACTCTGTTAGGCCATTTTTGGACCTTGCCATGTCCAATTGGCCATCT
>NZ_JBFUIB010000463.1:0-2844 GCF_056402095.1 Peribacillus sp. P4_C12 | reverse complement strand
GCACAATTTAATGAAAGGGATCCCATTACATAAAGTATGTCCGGGAAAGTAAAACAAAAGGATGCAAAATTATTAATAAAGACTCCGATGAAAAATAAATATAAGTCAACTAGCACCACCTTTACTGTTCATCTTATTGATGAAGATGGAAATGAAATTGCTAAAAATAGCTCAATAAAGGAAATTGATACAGAGAATTTTTCGGGTGCCTTTCCAGAAGTGCCTAAATCAGGTGTTTATAATATAACGATTGATGTAAAAGAAAAAAATATAGATRGTACTGAAAGAACTCGTACTTTGATTCGCTCAGTCTATATTGAAAAATAAATAAAAAAATTAGGAAATAGCCTTCTCTTTATTGAGAGGGCATCTTGTTTAGGGGATACAGGGAGAAGAGCGTTAGGCAGAAGCAATAAGGCTCTCTTTATTTTATTTAAAGATTACCACTTAGGTAAATTTGTTAATAAAACAATTCGATGTGTGTATTTTTAGGAATTAACTATGTAGGCTAAACTTGAATTCAAGAGGAGAATAAGGTTTAAGAATATTTGCATCTGCAGAAAAAGCTGCAAACCGCTGTTTACTTAATCCTTATTTTGATTAGAGTCTCTATATGACAAAATGGCAGTTTTGAGCGYAGCATAATTGCCTATGCTTGCGTAACCATAGAACCAGCCCATGAAAATGCCTGCTATAAAGTGATGACGATGGCTAATGAAAATGGAAATGATTAAACCTAGAACTATAGCAATTGTAGGTATGAATTTTGGAGGGATATGAAACATGATCTTCAAAATTTGAGTCAAGATTATGATAGTTGGGATGGCTATTACTGCATCCCAAAAGTTTGTATGGATGGTTGGGAAATCCAAATAATAACACCACTTTCACGAGAAAGTAAAGGAAGGTTTATTTAATTAATTTTTACCATCAATAAAGTATTTATACCTTAAGATTTAGACCGATTAAGAGGAATGTTTAAATGCTCTTGATTTGACTTGGTTTGAGGGTTTTTCATGGTTCAAAATAAAAAACATTGAATCCATTACATAATGGTGGATTCAATGTTTTTTTTGATGTAAGTCATCCCAAAGTTCTTCCATTAATCCATCCATTTCTTTTCTTTATTTATATTGTTCTTCCTAGGATACCTCGATAGTAATACCTTCAAAAGTTAATACGTCTCCGACTTGAGTATATTTCGGAAGTGAGTTTCTGGACAGTCTTTCCTTTCCCCGTTTACTTGAGCTAGTTCACCTACAAAACGTTCAATTATCTCATAAATCATCCTTTTTCACTGTCTTTACTCTTATAGATTTAAAGATTGCCCGATACACCTTTTACGAAACAGATATTAAACGTTTAACTACAGTAGAAGTAGGAGAGCAGTAAAAAAATGAGTGGGGAGCAAGATTTGGTTACTCTCTCTTTAATTTGGTTTTATGAGTAAAAACTTTCCTTAAGCACTTTCATCCGTACTGAAAGATCGAAATTATAAACGAGGTATTTTGCCTTTTTAATACATAGGTACTGTTAACTGAAATATGAAGTCAAAGATCGCTTGATAGATTAAAGATAAAAAGTAGATACACCTATTAAAAACGATTTCTACTAAAAAATAAAAAATTCACAAAAACATAGTCTTCCATATGCATATTGAAGGAATATGGGACATAAATTAGACAAACAAAAAAAAGCGCAGTTAGCGCTTTTAGTGTATTTGTCTATACAAGCCTATTACTTTTCCAAGTATCGTGACACCTCTTAAAATAATTGGTTCCATATTTGAATTTTCAGGCTGAAGCCGTATGTAATCCGGTTCCTTAAAGAATCGTTTTACCGTGGCTTCATCATCTTCAGTCATGGCTACTACGATATCTCCATTATTGGCATTGCTCTGTTGTTTCACGATGACATAATCTCCATCATGAATTCCTGCTTCAATCATACTTTCTCCCATGATTTCGAGCATGAATACATGATCATCATGAGGAACCATACTTTCGGGAAGCGGGAAGTATTCTTCTATGTTCTCAATGGCGGTTATCGGCATGCCTGCTGTTACTTTCCCAAGCAACGGCACGTTAACGACATTAGTCTTAGGTATAGTGTTAGCTTCCTCTATGTTTAAGATTTCAATGGCCCTCGGCTTAGTAGGATCACGTCTGATTAGTCCTTTACTTTCCAAACGAGATAAATGTCCATGGACCGTTGAACTTGATGCAAGTCCCACTGCTTCGCCAATCTCTCTTACGGAAGGTGGATACCCTTTTTGGCGAACCTCTTCTTTAATGAAATCAAGAATATCTTGCTGCCGTTTTGATAGTTTAGTCATATGTGCACCTCTTCTCCAAAGTTCTTTGCTTTATTATAGCATGGCCCCTATTTCTATACAAACATAAGTTCGAATTTTGTTGTTGACTGAAACAAACGTTCGTACTATAATCTGGGTATAAGATACGAACGAACATTCGCTTTGGAGGGATATTTATGAAAAAGTTGTACAAAAATTATATTTATACGATTCTATTAGCGGGATCAGTATTTATCTTTTCTATTTTATTCTCCTGCACATTAGACAAAAATCAAAATAATAATTTTCTTTCAATAGAAGTAAATGAAGGTGATACCTTATGGGAGATTGCAGAAAAATATGAAGAAGCTGATTTGACAAAAAAAGAATTCATTGGTTGGATAGAAGAGCACAACGAAGTCAGTGCAGATTCAATAAAACCTGGTCAAGTCATTGTCATTCCGGTTAAAAATGAAAAACTTGTTCAGAATTTGGCCAGTCAGCAGTAAGTAGTAAAGGTAGGGTATTATGAAAGCAGTAATCTATTGTAG
>NZ_JBFUIB010000462.1:0-2853 GCF_056402095.1 Peribacillus sp. P4_C12 | reverse complement strand
AATTGGGCGTGCCTCTATATTAGGTCAACCCTTACATGTAATTAGTCCTTTAGTTGCAGCTGCACACTTGCTAATAGGGATGGTTGGGATTGAATTTGGAGATCTGCAGAGATTTGCTATAAAGTGGGCGTTAGGAACCACTGCAGTTATGACTATTGCGGCATTAGTTTTAGGGGTTATTTCCATATAAATATAAATATTGCGGAATTGTTATATGTTGAACTTTATAGGTTTTTACAAAGAAAGGTAAGGATATCGTATCCTTACCTTTTAATGGCTAAGTTCCTAATATTGTCTATATACATATGGATCCTTAGGTTCAACGGTTTTATTATATGATGATACTTTGAGTATCGGAATGGTTTTCTTAAATGGCTGATAATAAATGGTTTCTAATTCTCCTGTCACGGAATACCACTCATCATTTTTAGGATTCATCCCTTCCGGAAATTCAATTAACATACCGAATGCCCCAGAATCTGCGACACAGTGAATGATACCGAAACGAAACAGAAATACCTGGTTTTTGGCTACATCCTCTGAATTATAGGAAAATCCGGTTAACGTAATTTGTTTACCGGTGAACTTTCCAGGAGAGTAGTAGATGGCTTCTAAATCGGTAAGGTAGTTTTCGTCGGTTAAATGAATTCTATTATATTCGACTAAGCTTTTGAGTGACTGGTCCATTAAAGTTAAATAGTCATCCTTACCATAATAAAGACTCGTATCAGGCTGCAGAAATTGATGCTGACTATATTCATCTGTGTCATCGTATACTGGGAAATGAAATCCTTTTTTTTCTACGATATTTGAATCCATCGTGGCAACAGGCAGAAAAAGGCCGGTGAAAATGGGAATCAAAAATAGCGAGTAAGTAAGGATTTTTTTCCATACCTTGTTTTCATGAGAGTGATCATGTCCTTGATGACACTCTTCACACTCTTCTTGATCTCCTTCTTTTAAATAAAGGTAAGAGCCCATTAACGTAAAAATAGCAAGGATATAGATAGCAATCTGTGAAACATAAGAGTACTCCATATTAATATATTTCGATATATTCCCTGAGGCGTGTAAATGCATAAATAAAAAAGTAAGTCCAAGTAATATAAATAAACGAACCATATATAACACCCTCTTTAAGAAATAAACAATAATGTTAAGCCAAGTACGGAAATAAATATATAGGCCATCAAGCATAAAACAAATTTTGTTTTAAACGTACCTAAAAGCATTATCGTATTTTTGATATCGAACATGGCCCCAAATACAAGAAAAGCAACTAGGGAAGAGGTCGAAAAGGTACTTCTAAAAGAACTTGCAACAAAGGCGTCTGCTTGAGAACACAAGGACATGACATAAGACAAAGCCATCATTACTACATTCCCTGATAGATTTCCTTGACCAATTTCAAGCAATAGGGATGTTTTCAAAAAGGTTTGAATGGCGGCTGCCAGAAGTGCGCCAATAATTAAATATTTTCCTACAGAAAAGAACTCTTCAATCGAGTGTCTAAACATTCCTTTTACTTTGTCTGTAAATGTATGAGAATGGTGATGGGTATGTCCTATATGATCATGTTTCAGTTGATTAGTTTTAAATTGAAAGGATAGGATGCATGCAATAATAATGACGACCAAAAATGCAATTCCGCCACGATAGAAAACCATACTCCAACTATTCCCAAACGCAATATAAGTAGAAAACAGAACAATGGGATTAAGAATAGGTGCAGAAAGCATAAAGGCAATGGCCGCTGAAAGAGGAACACCTTTAGCAATTAAGCGGCGGGTAATCGGGACAATTCCACACTCGCATGCAAGAAATAAGACTCCTGCACCTATTGCGTATAAGACAGACAAGACTGGGTTTTTTGGTATAATCTTTGCAATCATCTCTTCAGACACAAACATTTGGATTATTCCAGATATAAGGACTCCCAATAGGATGAAGGGAAGGGATTCAATTAGGATGCTAATAAAAATGGTATTCATTTGCAAAAGTGCCTGATAGTTCATCATAAACCACCTTCCATAAAGCTGACTTATCCATATTAGTTTTGTTATAAAGGGAAGTCAATTTTTTATTTCTGGAATAATAGTCTAGAACTCGATTGAGTAAGAGAATATAGGTAAAGTAGGAATATTGCGGAATGTATCCAGGTTTAAAAGAAAGGTTAACAGGTATACGAGAGAAGCAACTTCTTACCGCTGGAAGGGTCAAAGTGGTATTTCCTACACCAAAGCATAATTTTGCAAAGTTCTGTAAACATTAGGATCAGTCACGCAGAGCCATTTCAACAATCTATGAATCGGGAGGATTGTAACGTTGAGAATGTATAGAAAAGCTATAATAAAGACGGTAGCTTTTTATGAAGTCTAGACCTACTTTAAGGAACTCTATTTATTCAATTCCACTACAGGACTACTTATTGGAAAGGCTGAAATCCTTGATGCATCAAGGGTTTTAGCCTTTTATTTTTAATATTTACTTTCAGCTGATTGTTGCTGACTTTGCTCCTTAGAAGTAACTAACAACTAATATTATTGATTAGAATAAGAAATAGACATTAATGTAAAGGAGAAGGTGTAATGGGTAACATACTGTAAAGGAGATGAATTGATGGTGGAACAATAAATTACCTTCGTTAATTATCTGRAAAAATATATTAATATAATAATTCGGATTATTAGAAAGTGTATTGTATTTACAAATAAATTAATTTACAATGTTACTCATTCCTATAAAACGCGTTAAATTAATATCCTTGTATAATATCAGTGTAAATGGTCTGATAGTTTCTACCTGGCTGCCTTAAAAATGCCGGACTACAGGGAAGTATGAAATAAAAGAGGC
>NZ_JBFUIB010000461.1:0-2855 GCF_056402095.1 Peribacillus sp. P4_C12 | reverse complement strand
TCTTTTTCACTGACCAACGGCAGATAAATGCAAACATCGCTACAACGACGAAACAGTGTGCTTTCCTGCCGTTGGTCAGTGAAAAAGATGATCCAGTCCTCGTTCTATGGCAATATGGAATGGGGACGACGGTGGCCTTCACTTCGGATCTAAGTGGCAAATGGTCTGGGGATTGGCCTGCTTGGGGTAAGTGGGGCTCTTTCCTCAATCAAATTGGTCACAATCACGCTACCTAAATTCGAAAGTGAGCCATATACTCTTACACAGGAAAATAGTGGTGAAGAAACCGTGATTATACTAGAATCAGCCTCACAAAACAACCTGCCTTTATCTGCAAATGTGGTTTCGGAAAATGGACAAATAGTTGATGCGAATACAAAACTCGTAGCTCCCGGGCAATATGAAATTATTATTCCGAAGCAGTCTGGTATGTATTATATCAGTGTAAAACAGGAAAACAATGAGGGTGGTACGAACCTGTATCAAACAGGTTTCACTGTGCCCTATTCAGAAGAGTACCTGCAGCAAGGTCTAAATAAGTCGCTTATCAAGGAATTGTTGGCTGTTTCGGGTGGCCAGGAGTTGAAAACGGAGGCTCAGGCATTCCGTGATTTACAGACCACATCCAGACAAAAGTAAAGCATTAGCCATTGGCTTCTCTTAACGGCGTTCCTACTTTTATTTGTAGAAATTACAATACGGCGTTTTGGCTTGCATAGAGTTTTACACCTATTTTCAGGAATTCCTAAAAAGACAGGAAGTAAATCATTAAAATCGGCTGAAACAGTCAAGAAACTGAAAACTGTGCAAGATGCGACACATAAAACACATATAACTGGGAAGGCAAATCTGAAATCAGAGTCTAATAATCAACGAGAGAGCCAGATGAAACGCCTTCTGGAAGCGAGAAAACGAAAAAAATAACGCTTTCCAAACAAGTGGTAAGGAGTTTAGCTTGACATCAAATACGCAACGCTATACAATATAAACTTGTAAAGGGTTTTCACTTAACAGCAGGGAGGCTTGCTAAGATGCTTGAAAAGACAACGCGGATTAACTATTTGTATGACTTTTACCAATCGTTGTTAACAGAGAAGCAGCAGAGCTATATGTCCCTCTACTATCTGGATGATTACTCTCTTGGGGAGATTGCCGATGAATACGAAGTGAGTAGACAGGCAGTCTATGATAATATAAAAAGAACAGAAGCGATGCTTGAGGAATACGAAGCAAAGCTATTGTTATTTCAAAAATTTCAAGAGCGTAACCAGTGGATTGCGAATATGAAGGAACTCATAGAAAAGGAAACCTTTTCAAAAGAGAATCTGCTTGACGCAATCACAACGCTTGAGAAGTTGGATTAGGAGGCGGCAATATGGCATTTGAAGGATTGGCCGACCGACTGCAGAGCACGATGCAAAAGATCCGCGGAAAAGGGAAGGTCAACGAAGCAGACGTTAAAGAAATGATGCGTGAAGTTCGATTGGCCCTACTTGAAGCGGACGTTAACTTTAAAGTCGTGAAGGAATTTGTAAAGCGTGTAAGTGAACGTTCGGTAGGCCAGGAAGTGCTAAAAAGCTTAACCCCCGGTCAACAGGTAATTAAAGTAGTTAAGGAAGAATTGACGGAGCTGATGGGCGGCGAACAGAGCAAGATAGCCGTTGCCTCGAAACCACCGACTGTCATTATGATGGTAGGGCTTCAAGGGGCAGGTAAAACGACAACCACCGGAAAGCTTGCCAATCTTCTTAGAAAAAAATACAACCGCACGCCATTGCTCGTTGCGGCTGATATTTACCGTCCGGCGGCGATTAAGCAGCTTGAAACACTTGGCAAACAATTAAGCATGCCTGTTTTTTCCCTTGGGGATCAGGTCAGTCCTGTTGAAATTGCCAAACAGGCGATCGAAAAAGCGAAGGAAGAACATCATGATTATGTGTTGATTGATACCGCAGGTCGTCTTCATGTTGATGAAAACCTGATGGGCGAACTGAAAGATATCAAAGAATTGACCAAACCGGATGAAATCTTCCTCGTTGTTGATGCGATGACCGGGCAGGATGCTGTCAATGTGGCCCAAAGCTTTAATGAGCAGCTTGGCCTGACTGGGGTCGTATTAACGAAACTTGATGGGGATACACGGGGTGGTGCGGCACTTTCGATTCGTTCAGTTACCAACACGCCGATTAAATTCGTCGGTATGGGTGAAAAATTGGATGCACTTGAAGCATTCCATCCAGAACGGATGGCTTCAAGAATCCTTGGTATGGGTGATGTATTAACCCTTATCGAAAAAGCACAGGCCAATGTAGATGAAGAAAAAGCGAAAGAATTAGAGAAAAAGATGCGTACCGCTACTTTTACCTTTGATGATTTCCTTGAGCAGCTTGGTCAGGTGCGTAATATGGGACCGCTTGATGACATTTTGAAAATGATTCCTGGTGCGAACAAGATGAAAGGGATGGATAACCTTCAAATCGATGAGAAACAGATCGGTCATGTTGAAGCTATCATCCGTTCAATGACAACACAGGAAAAGGAACATCCAGAAACCATGAATGCATCCCGCAAAAAACGGATTGCCAAAGGAAGCGGCAGATCTATTCAAGAAGTGAACCGTTTACTAAAGCAATTTGAAGAAATGAAAAAGATGATGAAACAGGTTACAAACATGCAAAAAGGGAAGAAAAAGGGATTCAAATTCCCGTTCATGTAAGGTTTATTTTAGGTCGAAACGAGGCGTAAATACAGGCTGAAGCCATGTATTTCAACACTTTTTTTACCTGTTAAGAAAAAAACCTTTACAAACATACAAGACATTTGATATTATACTATCTTGTGTGAAACTATTCGGA
>NZ_JBFUIB010000460.1:0-2861 GCF_056402095.1 Peribacillus sp. P4_C12 | reverse complement strand
CGTTCCTCTTCTGCTTGCCTTCTGGCTTGTTCCGCCAATACCTCAGCTTTTCTTCTTTCCCTGTTCTCCTCATCTTCTTCAAATATTTTCTGGTGCAATGATTCATTAAAAGGAGTCTTCGCAAGTTTCAGTAAATCAGATAGGTATTCTTCTTGAAGTTCATCAAAACAAGCCTGTGACAAATCAGCCAATTCATCTCGAAGCATTCCTTGAAGGGCTCCCGAAGTCAATTTTTCCCCATATGCTTCCAAAAAATCATGGTGCAGTGTTACAGGTAAATGGTTAATGAACTTTTTTGGAGCGAACCCTAAAATAAACTCTGAAATTAGCCTTTCATACCTATAAAAATAATTTTCATATTCGTAATGATTCTTCCCCCAATCAAACAAGGAGTGTATATCACCTGTTAGTTCTTCAAAAAAATCAGTTACCATTAAGTATTCTGTTGATTCAAACAAACCTGCTTCCACCAATTGTTCTTCTAGCATATATGGGGTAACATATTGAAACTTCGGTTTATTTTGAAGATCAGCTACTAATATTTCAGCGATATAATACCTAACATGCAAATATAAAAGAAGCGAACTCTTCTCAAAAAAAGTATTAGCTTCGTCTTGAAGCCTTTCACGTACTTTCCACCGCTCATTAGCCAGCCGTTGTTCTTCTTGTCGTTTAAAGAAGTTTTCCCTTGCTTTTTTATATCTCTCCTCCCATTCTTCCTGATTTTCAGAGAAGGTAATTTTGATCCAGGTTAATACATCAAAAGGACGATAGCTCTTTAATTCATTGCGGAACAAGCTGTTGATTAGCTTGTGATCTGACCCTTCAGTAACAAAGCCCCTTTCGTTTAGAAATCCCCTTTTTTCTTTTCTAGGCACATCGTTTGAAGCCTTACTCAACCAGACATTGATCCATATCTGCTCTATATAAGACATCCTGTCAGATATGTACGTCGAATAAGAAGGTAATGTCTCTTGATTCTCTAAATAAAAATCCATATCCTGGATGATTTTTTGTTTTGTATTCTCTATTGCAATTGGGTATATATTTTCTAATTTTCCCATAATGATCCCCTTTTGAATTTCCTGTATGTAAGTTTACTCTTTTTCTTATTTATCCTCTCCAAAACAATTTTTTAAATTATCTCCACGCATGTTTTATCTGCAAAATTCATAAGAACTTAACCGTTCGTTAAAGAAATGTACAAACGCAACCTTGCAGATAATATGATAAATCATACCAGGTGTGTTAGGTAAATGGTACTCTTACCATTTCATGTACAGTATAATACATGATAGTTAGATTAGTTACTTATTATAATGGAATTTCATCGAGAAGTGATACAAATCACGTCTTATTGATTTTGCAGAGGAAACGTATGAATGACAATACATTGACTAATGCTTATGTAAAAGGTATATAAGGTAGATTTTAAATGAGGGTAAGGAAAATAATGATTTTTCAATTTATCCGAAATATAATAAGGATCATGAGTATACTGACAAAACATTCTGAACTTAGAAATATAGAGAGTGTTACTTACATAATCGATAACATATGTGTCCTTTATAAATGAATTCAAACTGTCACGGCAATCAATATATTGCTCTTGAGTCTTTCTAGTTGATTATGAAAAATAACATCCAGAAAAGCTAAAAAGACTATAGAAAAAGGGGAGCCTGAAAATGATTCAGCATGATATCAATTACTATAAAAATTTCGACTCTATCGCAAAAGAGGTATTAGCATTATTAGCTCATACGATAGAGGTCAATACATTCTTCCTTTCTATTCGTAGTCCTTTACAAAGTTTTATGATTAAATCTTTTAACCGAAATGCAGAGCTAATATTTGAAGGAGACACCCTTCCTTATAATATGGTTTTTTGCAAATTAGTTGTTGAAAATGATTTGGAACCACTTGTTATCCCCAACTTAAAGCAACATCCCTTGACAAGCGATCATCCTATAACGAAGATTATTGGAAACGGATGTTTTATGGGCTATCCCCTAACAAATGGGGATAATATCTTCGGGACACTTTGTGCTTTTGACATTAAACCTTTTGATTTCAAAGAGTATGATGTGATACTCATTAAGTCTTTGGCAACTTTAATCAGTCAATCAATCGTTCTTGAAAATGGGATTATCAGGGACTCATTGACAGGTCTCTATAATCGGAACTTCATTTATAATTATTTCAATTATAATAAGGAAAAAATACACAATGAAATGGCTATACTTTATATTGATTTGGATCATTTTAAATATTTCAATGACTCTTTTGGTCATGATATCGGAGACTCTGTTATTAAAAGGACGGCTGAATGTCTATTGCAATTTGTACCCGAGGAGAGTTATGTGGCACGAATCGGCGGGGATGAATTTATCGTTTTGTTACCTACATCTCAGTGTGAGGATCTCTTAATAAGCACCCAACAAAAGGCTGAATTCATTTTAAAACAATTATCCACCATGCCCATTCACATTAATGGAAATGTTTATTTTGTCTCCGCAAGCATCGGGATAAGTTTTTATCCTGACAATGGAACCGAAATGGAGTCACTTTTGAAAAAAGCGGATTGGACAATGTATAAGGCTAAAGAGTCTGGACGAAAAAAAATCCAATACTATCAAGAATGATTTTTGCACTTCTAAATAAATAAAAAAACCAGTGTTTATTACACACTGGTCTTCCATTATCGTAAAAAGATCCAACGTTTCGCTTTCAACCTTTGCAGGAGCTTCAGCAAGTCAGCATTTTCTTTATGTATCCGTTTCTCAGATGGTGAAGCGGAGGGGGCCGGGAAGTTCACTCTCTCGGGTTTTTTGTTCATATACGAAAGACCCTTCCTATTCTTT
>NZ_JBFUIB010000459.1:0-2861 GCF_056402095.1 Peribacillus sp. P4_C12 | reverse complement strand
GAACATTGTTGTGGCCGATATCAATAGTAAAAACGCAGAAGAAACTGTTTCTTTAATTGAGCAAGCGGGTTATGAAGCTAAGGCCGTCTATTGTGATGTAACGAGTTTAGAGAGTGTGAAAAAAGCAGTTGAAGAATCAGTGAGCTTTTATCAAAAGATTGATGTATTGGTTAATAATGCAGGATGGGACAAAGTAGAACCATTCCTAAAAAGTGATCCAAGCACTTGGAAAAGGATTATCGATATTAATTTACTGGGTCAAGTTCATACTTGTAAGGAAATTTTACCGCTTATGATTGAAAACGGTTACGGAAAGGTAGTCAATATTGCGTCGGATGCAGCAAGAATCGGATCTAGCGGTGAGGCCGTCTATTCGGCTGCTAAGGGTGGGGTCATTGCGTTTACGAAAACAATAGCAAGAGAAATGGCACGTCATAAGCTTAACATCAATTGTATTGCGCCAGGTCCAGCTGACACGCCTTTATTTCAAGAAATTGGTTCTTACAATGAAGGAATAGCCGGAGCTTTGGAGAAAGCGATTCCGTTCCGTCGTTTAGCTCAACCAGAAGATATTGCCGGTGCTGTGGCCTATTTTGTTTCGGAAGAAGCAGGATATGTAACTGGGCAAACTCTTTCCGTCAATGGCGGCCTAACCATGGTTTGACTTTATGAAACTGATTAAATGGTAATCACAAAAAGTAAAACTATAGCCTGAAAATATTTCTTAGGATTTTTAATCACCCAGTGGGTCAAATAGGTTGATTTTGTTTGATTAGATAGCTATTTGTATTATTTCGAAGCTTAGGAGAATAGTATCCTCCTATATGTAAAAGAAATCGGGTTAAGGAATTAAACCTAAAACCAATAGAAGGGGGAGAAAATACCTTGAATTTTGAATTTTCAGACGATATCAAAGTTTTAAAACAAGGAATCCGAGAATTTATTGATAACGAAGTAGAACCACATGCCATGTTAATTGAAGAAAGCAATGAAATCCCAGAAATCATTATGGGGAAATCGAAAGAAATGGGACTGTTTGGCCTTAGTATTCCTGTAGAATATGGTGGGTTAGGCATTGATATGGTTGGGAAATGCGCCATTCTAGAGGAGTTGGGAAGAACACATAACGGTTATACAACAGTAATTGGCGGACATACGGGAATTGGCGGCGTTGGAATTGTAGAGATGGGAAATGAAGAACAAAAACGCAGATATTTACCTGACATGGCATCAGGTGAAAGAATTGGCGCTTTTGCTTTAACTGAACCAAGCGCAGGTTCACATGCCTCAAATCTGAAAACAACAGCGGTTAAAAAGGGCGAAAAGTATATCCTGAATGGAAGCAAACATTACATTACTAATGCTCCAATCGCAGATGTGTTTACTGTAATGGCTGTTACAGATCCTTCTAAGGGTGCAAAAGGAATCACATCTTTTATCGTCGAAAAAGACTCCCCAGGGTTTCAACTAGGAAAAATCGAACGGAAAATGGGCCTTCATGGTTCACATTCATCTGAAATTTTCTTTGAGGATTGCGAAGTTCCAGTTGAGAATGTATTGGGTGATGAGGGGCAAGGGTATATGAATGCCCTGAAAATCTTGGCGAATGGACGTGCAGGAATGGCAGCACGAAACTTAGGGTCGTGTGAAAAATTACTTGAGATGTCGATTGATTTTGCTCATATGAGAATTCAGTTCGACAAACCAATCTTCGAACAACAAATTATTCAGCATTACTTGGCAGATATGGCATTAGATACAGAAGCCCTTCGATCCATGACCTATCGCGTTGCCTGGATGGTTGATCAAAAAAAGAACGTCATTAAAAATGCGGCTATGGTCAAGTTACTTGGTTCAGAAACGTATAATCGTGTAGCTGATAAGGCTCTCCAAATTCATGGAGGGATTGGTTACATTTCTGAATATCCCATTGAACGTTTTTATCGTGATGCACGTATTACGAGAATTTATGAAGGTACATCCGAAATCCAAAAGAATATCATAGCGGCTCAGCTTCATAAACAGTACCAACGATAATTAGTAAAGCAGGATTAATAGTAAAATAAACTTTGCTTAAGGTTAATAGAGAATATTTTTTATGTGATTAAGTTCGATTTCCAAAGAGTATGTTAGGCGATTTTTTTATTTAACATATCGTTGGATTTTATACTTTACTAAAAAAAACTTTATTTAATAAGTTTGACAATTAGATATAACGTGTTAATATAAAGGCAAATGAACTAAATATACAATTTGTACCACTAGGGGTGCTTTACAGGTAAAAGTCAATTTTACCGCAGAAGCTGAGATTAAAGTATAACTTTAAGACCCTTAGAACCTGATCTGGTTTACACCAGCGTAGGGAAGTGGGGTCATGAAACAATACGTTTATGTATTATTTCAAGTACAACCACTTTCTTTACGTCGGTAAAGGAAGTGGTTTTTTATTTGCTCAAAAGAGGTGATTATAGGTTATCAATCATTATTTTTCCAGTTCCATTGCCTAATAAAATACAAATTTGGAGGTATAGAAAATGAAATTTTCAGAGGTCATTCGTAAAGAAGTAGATCATATTTGGGAAGCAAGCTTCAATCACCCGTTTGTTAGAGGAATTGGAGATGGCACATTGCCAGTAGAGTGTTTTCGTTTTTATGTCATGCAAGATGCATATTATTTATCTCATTTTGCTAGAGTTCAAGCTTTAGGTGCAGTCAAAGCAACAGATTTACATACAACTAGTCGACTAGCAAGCCATGCACAAGGAACATATGAAGCTGAATTAAAGCTTCATGAAAATTTTTCTGAGAGATTAGGTATTACAGAAGAAGAAAGGAAAAACTTTAAGCCTGCTCCTACTGCC
>NZ_JBFUIB010000458.1:0-2904 GCF_056402095.1 Peribacillus sp. P4_C12 | reverse complement strand
GCACAGGCAGCTAAAGGGAGAATGATGGTTTTGTTCACCTCGCATGAGATGCTGCGAGCAACCTATTTTTCCATTAAAGACTCAGGGGTCCTAGATGAGTATACCTTGTTTGCACAGGGGATTTCTGGTGGAAGCCGAATGAGGTTACTCAGAAATTTTCAAAACTTCGAGAAAGCCGTCCTATTTGGAACAACTAGCCTATGGGAAGGTGTTGATATTCCAGGAGAGGATTTATCCTGCCTAATCATTGTCAGGCTGCCGTTTTCACCACCGGATGAGCCGGTCACAGCTGCAAAATGCCAACTTCTCGAAAAGCAAGGCAGAAACGCCTTCTCTGCGTATTCTTTACCTGAAGCCTTGCTAAGGTTCCGCCAAGGATTCGGGAGGCTGATACGTACTCCTGAAGACAGAGGAGTCCTAGTTGTTCTGGACCGCCGCATTATCACCGCCAAATATGGTCTTGAATTTCAAAAGTCCATACCGGCCGTTGACTGGCATCAAGGCTCAATTAATGAGATGGTGGATATGATAGAAGAGTGGATTTAAAGAATCTTTAGATTATTCATAAATCCAATTGAATTTTTATGAAATAATAAAGAAAAATAACCTTCGAGCTGTTATAATGTGAAAGGTAGTAAAGCCTTCTAATCCTATTCATACCAGTGATTGTTGACAATTTTTAGTTAAAATGGAGGGGCGTTTTTATGGAAAGTAAAATTGAAGTAATCTCGACAGTCAGGTTGCAAAATTCTCCTGATTTGTATAAGATTGTAGATTCTTTGAATCGGACGTTGAAAAAGGACGACTTAATGTTCGGACTTGCATTAGATTCAGAAAATCAAGAAAAAGCGATATTTACAATTTATCGTACATAGAAAGAGGGAAAAGCGGCTTTGAAAAAATGGTTGATTATTGCTTCTATCCTAGTCCTTTGTTTTATCGGATTTGTCGGCGGGGCATATATTAAAGCGTTGCAGCCTAAAAAAGAAGCTGGTAATGTGGCTTTTGAAAAGGCGAAGGAAGAGGGCGGCCTTGAAACCATGGAAGAATTCTACCTTTATAATGGGCAGGATTCGTATTCTGTCATCATTGGTAAGGGAGAAAATGGGACTAAAAAAATAGTCTGGCTTCCTGAGGACGAGAAGAAAGAAATTGTAGTGGAAAACTATAAAGATGGTAAGTCAAAAAAAGAGATTTTAAGCATTGTTAAAGAAAAGCTAAATCCTCAAAAAATTATTTCAGTTAAACTTGGTATGGAAAAAAACGTTCCACTTTGGGAAGTAACATATCTTGATGAATCTGAGCGCTTTAATTATGATTATTATGATTTTAAAACAGGGGAATGGCTAAAGTATTATCGAAGCATTTAGAATGGGGGATTAATTTATTATGAAATTAGCTAACCGAGTTCAGTCATTAACGCCATCAACAACATTGGCAATCACAGCAAAAGCAAAAGAACTTAAAGCTCAAGGTCTTGATATAATTGGTTTGGGGGCAGGTGAACCAGACTATAACACTCCTCAGCATATTATTGACGCAGCCTTTCAATCGATGAATGAAGGGCAAACGAAATATACGCCATCAGCAGGACTTCCAAAGTTAAAAGCGGCGATTGCTGCTAAATTAAAGCGGGATCAAGGTTTAGAATACAAGCCTTCTGAAATAATTGTTGGTTCAGGTGCTAAGCACGCCCTTTATACATTGTTTCAAGCGATTCTTGATGAAGAAGATGAAGTTATTGTTCCAATACCATATTGGGTAAGTTATCCAGAACAAATTAAACTTGCAGGTGGAAAACCAGTATATGTTGTAGGCACTGAGGAAAATCAATATAAAATTACAAAAGAACAGTTAGAACAAGCAATTACTGAGAAAACGAAAGCAGTTATCATTAACTCTCCAAGCAATCCAACTGGTATGCTTTATTCTAGGGAAGAGTTAGCGGCTATCGGAGAAGTATGTTTAGCACATGACATCTTAATCGTTTCCGATGAAATTTACGAGAAATTGGTTTATGGAAATGCAACACATACATCGATTGCGGAGATTTCTCCTGAATTGAAAAAGCAAACAATCATCATTAATGGTGTTTCTAAATCACATTCAATGACAGGCTGGAGAATTGGTTATGCAGTAGGGGATGAGGCCATCATCAAAGCTATGACAAACCTTTCTAGCCACAGCACATCCAATCCTACGACAACTGCTCAGTACGGAGCAATTGCCGCTTATGAAGGTTCACAGGATCCTGTGGAAGAAATGCGCCAAGCATTTGAAGGTCGATTGAATACAATTTATGATAAATTAGTGGAAATTCCAGGCGTTAGCTGCATTAAACCACAAGGAGCATTTTACTTGTTCCCGAATGTTAAACGTGCGGTTGAATTAACTGGCTACAGCAATGTGGATGATTTTACTACTGCATTGTTAGAAGAAGCTCAGGTAGCAGTAATTCCAGGTTCAGGTTTTGGTGCTCCGGACAACATCAGACTATCTTACGCGACTTCATTGGAACTGCTTGAAGCAGCGGTTGAAAGAATCCATTCATTTGTTAAGTCAAAAATGGCTTAAATATTTTAAAACCTGCAGTCATTCCGCGTAAAAGTGGGTGTCAGCAGGTTTTTTTGTTTAATAAATATTTGAGTGGTACAGGATGTACTTTGGTTCACTAGGATGACCAATTATTTTAGATAAATTGTGTGAAGTAGATTCAGATATTGATTAAAAAGATAATAAAAGTTATGCCTAAACGGCTCCTTCAAGATTATCTTTGAGAAGTTCAATTAACTAAAGAATTACAAAAGAATATGTATTTAAAGTCATGTTGATAGTTGCCAGGACTTTATCACGATAAGTAGTGATTAAAATAATGGCTAATTTTGCTGTTAGGTGTTATAAAAG
>NZ_JBFUIB010000457.1:0-2924 GCF_056402095.1 Peribacillus sp. P4_C12 | reverse complement strand
TATTACTTTTACAATGAAGATACTACCCACCATTTTCATATTTGGATGGTTCCTCGATATGAATGGATGTACGATTTTGGACGTTCGGTGGAATCTGTTAGACCAGTTTTACTCCACGCAAGAGACAAATTAAATAATGATGAAAATATAAAAAGTGTAATTGACGGGATTAAGGCTTTAAAAAAAGAACTAAACACTTAACCCTTCCTTGTTCCGATAATAGGCGCTTTACTTCAATAACAGTGGTTTCTGCCGTGCCTTTTTCAAATGAAACCAAAGGGGCAGGATAGTTGAAGATGGAAATGGTATAATTTAGAGAATGGTAGAGGAGAAATATGGAAATTTTAAAAAGCACTAAAATATTAAATACAATCTGTATACTTCTTGTTACTATTCATATGCTTGTTTTGTATGCATTGGTTTTTATGACAGATAAATTGGATACAAAGTTTGGACAAATATGGTCTCTAAGTGCATTGGTGTTAGGGATTTTGTTTTGCTATATAGTCTTCAAAATAAAGTCACCATTACGCCATACCTTGCTAATCACAACGTTTTTTATGACGTTATTAGGTGTGCTAGTCCTTCTTGTATTCTTGATTGAATGTTTTTAAAAGGAGTGTTAAGCCCCCTTATAGCAACAATCTATACGAAAACACCCAAAATAAAAAGCATAGCTTTTCAACTAACAGATGCGTTAGCTTACGTCAGCCCTTTCTTTATTAAACTATCGGATTTCTTATTAAAATATGGATAGCCAAAACGGTGAAAGGATGATGTAAATATGAAAAAATTTATCTTAATCTTATTGCTCCTGATTAATGTTATCTACATAGCGAATTATCTTATCAATTTTGAAACTTTTACATTAAACAATCTATGGATTGTCTTTTTTATTATCAGTTTAAGCTTATCTATTCTTTATTTGTTTCAGTCGAGAAAGAAATCTGGTTATATTTCTTATTTATCAATTGCGGTTATATTTGCGAGTTTTAGTTCTTTAGGGGCTTATGGTTTTCTATACATTTTATCTAACCTTATGGGATAACGGATATTTAACTGACAGGCGCTCTACTTCAATACGAGGAGGTGTTCAGCAGCTATGGAACTAAGGCGCAGTTTAGTTCAACTAGTGATAATGCATTTGAAATAGAATTTATATTGTACGTCAAATAAAGGGAGAAGGTTAGATGTTGATTAAGATTGATACAGTTTTTTCATATGTTCTTCTCGGTGTGATAGTTTTTTACGCCTTGGAGTGGGTAGCTGTTGGTTCAGGTTTTAAGGTACTTGTTGGCGGGGGTTTTGGTTTACTTTTATATATAGCTAATCATATTAGTAAGAATCAAAAATAATGGGTGATATGGAAGAGCCCGATGACAGGCAATAAAAATTATTTTAATAAGCTAACGGGTTCGGTTTTGAAGTACAAAACTTGAAATTCACAACACGAATAACATTAAGAAACAAATAATTATTAGCAATAGAAAAAGCAGTGGAATCACATCCAACTGCTTTTTTAATTTTAAAATTTCCAATCAATAATACGAAACAATATTTTCGTATTGTTCATCTTTCCGTACAAAACCTTTTCATTAATGAACGAATATTTTTTCTCATGCTCTTACTATTTTTAGTTAAATACACATAGCTTGTACCAGCATTTTGTACCCGCGTTATGTTAAAATATCTGTTTTCTCTTAACTCTCTAACATAGCCATGATTACTAATTTCACATTTTTCATCATAACCTATAATGGATACCATTTATCACCATATGTCATATCACTACAACGTTTACAAACATAACCTTTTTGAACTCTCCCCCTAGTCATATGGTGATTACTATACATATAAAAATCATTTTCAAGTTTTTCTATTTTACAAAAAGAGCATTGTTCCATACTATTTTCCTCTCTTACTTCGTTATAATAGTCTACTGTGTATCTTATTTACCGTTTAATTTTACATTAAATGTACTTTTTGTGATAAAAAATGAGTCTTAAATTTAATATGGTCTACGGATTAACATTCAAATTAATAACCGTTTTATACTAAGTCAGCTGTCTATCAGACTGTTGCCAATTTGTTTGATAATTATGGTGTCGTTTTGTCTATCAAAGCTGAGTAAACATCGATATACCAACAAAAATAAAGTAACGAATTTATATATTAAATCCGTGCTAATACTTATGTGAATTCTCTTTTTGTACTCGAAAACTGAACCCGTTAAACACAAGCGGTCTCTTTTATTTGTACAAAATCAATATTAATGTTTAACAATGCCTAATCAATAATAAATTGGATAAGTTAAAAGGGGACCATCATAATGAGGTCCCCCTTAGATAATAAATTAAGGCAAAAACGTTTTGTATTGTTCCATTAAATCACCATAATATCTGCTTGTTAACATTAAGAAAATTGCGAGTCCAATATATAATGAGAACCAGATGATTTTTGTTTTTAGACTCGATGAGTAATAGGATTGTTCTTTATCCCTGATTTCTGTTTGTTCTTGCACTTCTTCAAAGAAAGTTGCAACCGTTCGTTCATACGTGCCTATATTTTCAAAATCGGTCGGTCCGTACTGATATTCATTCGAATTAGCAGCATCAACTAATGACCTATATATATTTTCTTTTAACTCGTTCAGTTGTCTTTCTTTTAGCTTATTATCTTCTAGGAGTGGGATATGCCAAGTCTTCGTTTTGTTTAGCTTCTGACTTAGTTGATTTAATTCCACATTCCAAATATTAAACAGGCGAATTTTTTCTTCTTCTGTCGCACCTGCATATTCCTCTAGCTGCTCTAAACCAAATTGATTGAATTCGATTACGATATCTCTTTGATTTCTAGTTATCTCGCTGCGGAATTCTTTCCACCACTTAGTAATACCTAATAACAAGAAGAGTATTAAAAATGGA